>NZ_JAMOKU010000040.1:0-48154 GCF_023656845.1 Parabacteroides sp. Y3-G-102
ATAAAGTGTGGGGACAGAACATGATTCACGGTCTTTATGACTAATGAAAACTCGGTCTTATTCCACACTTTGATGTTGAATGTTTATGCAAATTTATAACGATAAATTATTATACAATGAATAATATCCAAGCTTCCATCTATTTCATCAAGCCGGATTATACCGTAAAATGGAGAAATGAGGTAGAGTTCCATGACTGTATCCCTGAATTCGGTCCGGCTAATTGCTTCTTGGTCAAGAACGGAGTAAAGCCTTATTGTACCCGTTGCACGGTCGCAAAGGCCATGGAAACCAAAAAGCAGGTCGATATCACGAATGAGTTCGGCGATGGAAAGTATCTTCATATTTTGGCGAACCCTGTATTAGACGAGCACGACAACCTTATCGGGGTTATTTTCAAGAAAGAAGATGTGACAAAACAAAAACAGGCGGAGAACGAACTGAGGAAAGCGAAAGAGAAAGCGGAAGAGTCCGATCGTTTGAAATCTGCGTTCTTGGCGAATATGAGTCATGAGATTCGAACGCCATTGAATGCGATCGTCGGTTTCTCCGGATTATTGGCCGTAACCGAGAATATGGAGGATAAAGAGGAATATATCAATATCATTAATAGCAACAACGACCTGCTATTGCAATTGATCAATGATATTCTCGATCTAGCCAAGATAGAGGCGGGTACGCTAGAATTCGTGGATTCAGACGTAGATGTCAATCAACTATTCTCCGATATCGAGCAGTCTTCCCGTTTGAAGGCGCAAGATGGTGTGCAGGTATGCTTTGTCGAGAAGATCCCGAATTGTATCTTACGCACCGACCGTAACCGGGTCTCCCAAGTCATTACGAACTTTATCAACAATGCCATCAAGTTCACGACTCAAGGTAGCATCCTGTTTGGCTACCGCCATAGAGATGATGAGTTGTATTTCTATGTAAAAGATACGGGATGCGGTATCGCCAAGGATAAGATCGGTCAAGTTTTCACCCGTTTCGTTAAGTTAAATAGCTTTGTGCAAGGAACGGGGCTGGGATTATCGATTTGCCAGATGATTATCAAGCGTCTGGGTGGAGATATAGGGGTGGAATCAGAGCAAGGGAAAGGTTCTACATTCTGGTTTACGTTGCCCTATTCGATACTAGAAATGCAGGAAGTCCCGCATGAGAAACCAAAAACCGAGAATGTACAGAAGAGCCAGTCATCCAAATCGGCAACCCTATTAATAGCGGAAGATAACGAAAGCAACTATACTTTATTCCAAGCCATGTTGAAAGATTATAACCTTATACACGCATGGAACGGGGAACAAGCGATCGATTTATTCAATAAATATCAACCGGACTTAATCCTAATGGACCTAAAAATGCCGATCGTAGACGGCTATGAGGCTACACGGGTAATTCGGGAAAAGAGCCAGTCCATCCCTATCATCGCCGTAACGGCTTTCGCTTTCGCAGAGGATGAGGAACGGGTAAAACAAAGTGGATTCTCCTCTTACATCGCTAAACCGATCAAGCCGGATAAGCTAATCGCATGTATTAATACTTATTTATAGAATCCGTTTGGTAACAATCGGAAAACGCAAGACGAAAGAGGAACCCTTCTCTACTTGAGAGTCGAGACTAATACTTCCTCCATGACGGTTCATGATCTGCCGGCAAAGACTTAATCCGATGCCGGAACCTTTAGATTTAGTCGTGAAGAAAGGTACGAAGACCTTGTCGATCGCCTCGGGAACAATTCCGCTACCATTATCAATCACCGAAATAATAACCATGCCGGCTTTTTGGACAGCCTCCACGACTATTTGAGGAGATAAGGACTCTTCACAAGCCTCTATCGCATTTTTCAATAGATTAATTAATACTTGTTCCACCATGATCCGATCCGCATATAAATTTAAATCTTCCGGTTTTACACGAAAGAAGAGGATGTCGGACTTCTCCGGAAATAGAAGCCGGATATCGTCAAAGAGAGCCGAAACCGAGAAGTTTCGTAAAGTAGGTAAAGGCAGACGGGTTAATTGCCGATAATTCTCGACAAAATCCAATAGCCCCTTACTTCTCCGGTGGATCGTTTGCATGGCTTGTACCATGATAGCGTAGTCTCTCTCATTCATGCCATTTATCGTCGCACGCTCGGCTACCGTCTCTGATAAAGAGATTACCGGAGCGATCGAGTTCATGATCTCATGCGTCAATACCCGGATAAGTTTCTGCCATGCCTCGGTTTCCGCCTCAGCGACCACCGAATTATACAATCGACTCCGTAAAGCTTCCAAGGCAGCGTTCATAGAAGAGGCCAAAGCCTTTTCGTCTTCCGTCATTGAATCGGAAGGATAAAACAGGCTCAGATCCCCGTAATGAATACTCTCTATCAGGTATTCCATCCGCTTAACAGTCTTTTGCTGATCCTTATATAAGAAAACCGAAAGCGCAAGAATACAAAATCCGAACAGCACGGGAATAAACAAAAACCCTTTCAGTATTAAGAATGAGGCAGTAAAAGACAAGACCACGATCCCCAAAATACGAGCGAACAACAAGTAACGTATCATAAGCCAAATTTCTCCAATTTACGATACAAGGTAAAGCGGGTAATCCCTAGAAGCTCGGCGGCACGAGTGATATTCCCCTCGGCACGACGTAAGGCACGTTCGATCGCTTCTTTCTCCAATACCGTCAAATTTAACTCATCGGATGGTTCCTTATCCCTAAGCGGGACAGAACGCAGAATAAAGTCTTCCGGCCTTAGCCAATTACTTTCAGACAAGATAACCGCCCGTTCAATCGCATGTTGCAGTTCACGTACATTACCGGGCCAAGCATAATTATGTAGCTTATTCTTCCCATCCCTGTTAATGCCCTTCAAGTCTTTCTTATATTTACGGGCATACTTCGACAAGAAATGTTCAGCCAATAAGATCACGTCATTTCCTCGTTCCCTCAAGGGAGGAATATGTAACTCGATCGTATTAATACGATATAAAAGATCTTGCCGGAAAGTACCTTCTGCCACGAGATGATGGATATTCGCGTTCGTTGCGCAGATCAACCGGATATCAATCGGTATGGGTTGCGTTGCTCCCAAGCGGGTTATCTGTCGTTTTTCCAAAGCGGTCAACAGTTTCGCTTGCATGGAAAGGCTTAAGTTCCCGATCTCATCCAAGAACAAGGTACCACCGGAAGCTACCTCCATTCGTCCCGGCTTTTCCTTACGGGCATCCGTAAAAGCCCCTTTCTCATAGCCGAATAATTCACTCTCGAAAAGTTGTTCCGGAATAGAGCCCACATCGATCCCGACGAAAAGATTCCCCGAACGCGGAGATTGATGATATAAGGCGCGGGCAACTAAATCTTTACCGGTTCCATTCTCCCCCAAGATTAATATATTGGCATCCGTATTCTTTAATTTATCGACCGTAGCGAAAATAGCCTGCATCGGTTCGCTTTCACCGATGATCTCGAAGCCAGCATCCTCGGGTGAACTAAGAATCTCAACTTGTTTCTTTAAATTTCGCACTTCCGCCCTACTCTCCCGAAGTTCCAATGCCGAAGAGAGTGTAGCGAGTAATTTCTCCTTTTCCCAAGGTTTCGGGATAAAGTCGGTAGCTCCTGCCTTAATCGCCCGCACGGCCTTATCCGTATCCGAATAGGCAGTCATAAAAAGAACCACCACGTCCGGGTCTATCTTCTTTATCTTCTCCAGCCAATAGAAACCCTCCTGACCACTAATAGCATCCCGTTTGAAGTTCATATCCAACAAGATAATATCCGGGATAAAAGTCCGCATGAAATGATCGATGCGCTCCGGTTGCGTAGCCACTCTTATTTGTTCCATATAGGGCTCCAGTAATAAATTAAGGGCAAAAAGGATGTCCTCATTATCATCTATAATTAATAGTTTTCCCTTTTTCATAAGCGCTGAACTAGTTTGTGATGCCTCAAAGGTAGGTATTAAATCAATGGAAGAAGCGTGCGTAATCGAACGATTATCGTGCACAGATGAACTGTTAAATTAATAGTCCGCAAAGAGGGTTAAGATTAAGTAAACGGTAAGACTATTTAAGCGAAAGAAAAAACGAGGAGAAAGAAGGAAGACTATCTTTGAACACAATTAACAATTCAGGCATTCATGAGACCACTATTGATTGGATTTTTCGTCTGTATAAATATACACTTAGGCTATGCGCAATGGACTGAGCAAGATTCGATCTGGCTAAAGGATGTATTAGCAGGCAAAGATTCCATCAAATTGAACCCTGAATTCCAAAAAGCAATCCAAAGCGGTTCTTTCCTCAACCCGGAACCAAGAAAACCGATGGGGAAACCTCAACTGGCCGCTCCCAGCAATATCCCTATCACCAAAGATTTCTCAGAATATATCCAACAAGACGATACGACACACCGAAAAGTAGCATTGAAGGATTTACCGCCATCGGTATTCTGGCGACATAATCCACCGTATAAAAAGATACTGCCTGTCTATCAATCTATCTTAGATGAATTGAAAAGGACTCCGTCCAGTGGTCGTACCTCACTAGCTACCTTCGATCTAGGAAGGATGACCAGCCGGAAAACATATGTCCATAAACGCAACGCAAAACGCAACGGAACTTGGCAAAACTACGGTAACCTCCCTACCCCAGATGTCATCTCTAAAAGGAAGAAATTCGAAAGACAACAGGCAGAGGCCGCAAAAAAGGACTCCTCATTGATGATCCAACCACCAATCGATTAGCTTACGGGCCAAGCTCAACTTACGGGGGATCTCCGGTAAGTTATCTTTGGTATAGAAGGCACCAGAACTTAGTTCCTCATCCTGCAACTTAATTTCCCCACTTACATAATCCGCTACAAAGCCTACCATCAAGCCACTCGGATAAGGCCAGGGTTGGTTTCCGAAATAAGTGATATTATCGACCTCTAAACCCGTTTCCTCACGGACCTCCCGACGCACACACTCTTCCAAGGTCTCGCCAACTTCTAAGAATCCGGCCACTAATCCATGGAAAGTTCCCCGGAAATTACGGGCATGTACCAAAAGAATCGAATCCTCCTTACGGATCAAGACGATCATCGCTGCTGAGATTGTCGGATAAATCTCATGTTTGCAAGAAGGACATTGCTTCATGATCGACGTAGTCTGTACGGTAGGAGTACCACATACCGGGCAGAAACGGCTATGGCTATCCCAATAAAGCAATTGAAAAGCCTTACCCGCCTTCTCGTAACACGCTCTCGAGATATAATCCCAAGAGGCACGCAACCCCATATGTACGTAACGGTCATTCCCCTCCACCGGAGTATCCAATTCTGCCGTACGTGCGGGAAGTCCATCCCGGTAATCAACCTCTAGCGTATGAGAAACCGGAACTGGGGGATTCTCGCCATAAGGGATGGTATACGTATCATTCTCTTTCTGAAGCAACAGTTGGTCTTTATAAAAAAGGAACCAATAACAGAGTCTATTTGAAGTTTCCATGCTGATATTTCCGAATTATCTTTCTGTATTTAAAACATCCGCGAACTTACGAATTAAAATCAAATAACGTGCGAAAGCGAACGTGCACCGTGCGAAGGCACACACAATCGTTTCTAAGCATTTTTCTATTATCTTATGATTAGCAGAACGTTACATCGATGGCACATTATTTGCATCTTTTCTAAAAAATGAATATATTTAAAACCTGTTACAATGAAACTAATGATTCGAAACTTACTTTATCTATTCAAGCGGTTTAAGACCGCCGTCGTGTTAAACCTCTTCGGCTTGACAATCGCTTTCGCCGCCTTCCTCCTGATAGTAATGCAGGTGGATTACGAGATGAATTACGATGCCATGCACAGTAAATCGGGCCGAACCTTCCGGCTAGAGGCAAATCACGGAGAATTCGAGCATAACGCCATCCATTGCCTAATGTTTAGCGATGCTTTTGTTAACTCATCCGCTCATATCACGGATTACTCCTACCGTTATCCATTCTACGGAGGAGAACGGTATTGCCAAATCGACGAGGTAGACGATCAAGGAGAAGCGAAAGTCTTTAAGGAAAACTTCCAGCTTTGTCTACCCAATATCTCAGATGTCTTTGATTTCCACATGAAAGAAGGTTCCGTCGAATGCCTATCCATTCCCGGCTCCGTACTCATTCCGGAGAGTGTCGCCAAAAGGCTGTTCGACAAACAATCCGCTATCGGTAAACGTATCCGGATGTCCGGCAGTAGTGGCTGGCAACCTGTAAGTACCACGATACTTACTATTGGGGGTGTCTATAAGGATTTCCCGGGAAATACTACAGTACAAAACCGTATTTACGTCCCGATGGACCAACTGGATCTATTAAAAAGTTCTTGGCAAATGTATGCCAACGAAATATACGTCACGCTAGACGATCCCCTAAATAAAGAGGAGGTATTGGATCATTTCAACAAGACTTTCGATTTCGCTAAAAGCCAAATGGGTTCAGCGCAAGAGATCGCATTACGTCTAACCCCCTTAAAGGATGTTTATTACACACATGATACAACTTTCGACTTTAATCCGAAAGGTCACCGGGAGACAAATTATGTGTTACTGGGTATCGCTTTCCTCATCTTATTCATCGCCGGAATCAATTTTACCAATCTCACAACCTCGTTGATTCCCTTACGATTGAAAACGATCAATACGCACCGGGTATTAGGATGCTCCATCTATAAGTTACGAGCCATCTCACTTATCGAATCGATCGTGATCTGCTTGATATCCTACATTCTCGCCTTATTCATCGTAAACGATTTGTCTTACACACCGATCGCTAATTGGGTAGATGCGGATATACGTCTTAGTCAATACAAAGCCCTGATCCTTCTCACAGCACTGATCGCTATCTTGACAGGTTGCTTGGCGGGACTTTATCCAGCTATACGAAGTACCTCCTATGCGCCAGCCTTGGTACTAAAGGGCTCTTTCGGTCTTAGTCCCAAAGGGAAAAAAGTACGTGTCGCCCTGATCGGTTTCCAATACACGGTATCGATCGCCTTGATTATTGTCACCTTATTCATGGGACTTCAGAACCATTTCATGACCTCTAGCGAGCAACTAGGATTCAATAAAGACCAAGTAGCCATCGTGAACCTGACACCGGAGATCTACGCCAAGCATAAGCCCCAATATATCCAGAAACTTAAAGATTATCCGGGAATAGAGGATGTGGCCTTCTCCGTCTACGAATTATCGAAAGAAGATGACATGATCGATCTCGAATATGCCCGTCATGAAGATAAGGATGTATTCTTCAAGGTATTCTATGCCTCCGAGAATTTCCTTTCCGTCATGGATATCCAAGTAGAGGAAGGAAGGGATTTTACACGGGAGGATTTAAACAAGGCACAAAGTGATTATATCATCAATCCGGCGGCAGAGCGGGATTTCCACTTACATCCCGGAGATCGTTTCAATGATCGTACGGTTCTAGGAGTCAGCAAGGATTTTCGGTTTAACTCTTGCCGGATCGCAAGCTCGCCTTTCGTATTCGCATTGAATAACGATATACCCAATCCTAAATTGGTATCCTATATCCGCTTCAATTCGAAAACGAATTTACAGGAAGCTGTCGCCCACGTCCGGGAAACATTGAAAGAGATCGATCCGACTTTCCCTTTCGAGATCTCTTTCTACAACACCATCTTAAACAATTTATATCAGAAAGAACAAACACTGGGTAAACTCATCTCCCTATTCGGAATAATGGCGATCTTGATCTCTATCGTAGGTGTATTCGGACTCGTGCTATTTGAGACGCAATACCGCCGGAAAGAGATCGGCATCCGCAAGATCAACGGAGCGACTACCGGACAGATTCTTTTGATGTTCAACAAGACTTATATCCAGATCGTCTCCGTTTGCTTCATCATCTCGATCCCAATAGCATGGATAGGAACACAACAGTGGCTAGAGAATTTCGCTTATAAAACACCACTCCATCTTTGGGTCTTCATCGTAGCTTTCCTAATCATTCTCTCGGTTACGATCGGTACCGTTACTTTCCGGAACTGGCAAGCGGCGAATGAGAATCCTGTGAACTCGGTGAAGTCTGAATAAACTCACTCGGAGTGATCCCGTAAATTTCTTTAAAGCAACGGGTAAAATAGTTCGGATCGGAGAAGCCGACCTGAGCAGCTACCTCCCCGATCGAATAAGCGTGCTGCCCCAATAACTCGGCGGCACGCTTTATACGTATATTACGGGTGAATGAGGAAGCGGAGCAACCGGTAGTAGACTTTAATTTCCGAAATAAGCTGGCACGGCTCATCGCCATCTCGGAACAGAAAAGCTCTACATCAAACTCCGGGTCCTGCAAATGAGCCAGAACGACCTTTGTCACTTTCGAAAGAAATTCCTTATCCGGATCGGCGATGGTTTGCTCCGGAGTACGCAAGTCGAACCGATCCCTGAAATATAACTTTAGTTGCTCACTACGTTTGAGCAGATTCTTGATCTTCGCTTTTAGGACAGCAAGACTGAACGGTTTAGGCAGATAATCATCCGCTCCGGCTCCATACCCTTCCAATTGTTGACGTTCTTCCGCTAAAGCAGTCAATAGGATAACCGGTATATGGGCCGTCCGTTCATCCATTTTCAAAGCCTCACAACATTCAATCCCATTCATGACCGGCATCATTACATCCGAGACAATCACGTCCGGTAGGATCTCCATGGCTTTCTCCAAGCCGACCTTTCCGTTTTTCGCTATCACGACCCGGTAATCCGTTTGAAAAGCATTCATCAAATAACGACATAGATCCTCATTATCCTCTACAAACAAAAGCGTTTGTCGTAGATTCTCCGGGACCGGGTTTGTTCCTTCCAATGGAACTGATTCCCGCAAAGATGCCTCTTCCATTTTAGGTTCCGAATACTCCAACCACTCCTCAGGATAAGCCTCTTCCGATATAGGCAAGGCAACCGTAAAAACAGAACCTTTCCCCAATTCACTCTCACATTGAATGGTTGCCTTATGTAACTCCAATAGCTCTTTTGTGTACGCAAGGCCGATCCCCGAACTCTCCGAGCGGCGAAACGCTATCGATTCCCCCTTATAATATTGATCAAAAATATACGGTAACGATTCGGGGGGAATGCCGATTCCACTATCCGTAATTCGTAAAGTCATGACCGCATCGGATGAGCTTTGCTCCAATAAAGCGGAAAAGCTTACCGAACCACCATCCGGCGTATACTTAAATGCGTTCGACAGTAAATTATATAGAACCTGCTCTAGGATATTCTTGTCAAAATAAGCGATTGAGATATCCGGGGCAATCGAATACGTAAACGCAATTTTATAGGAATCGGCCAAAGGAATAAAGGTTTCCGAAATCTCCTTTAAGAATCGACTGAGATCCGCACAAACAATATGCGGGGAAGGAACTCCCCGGGTCAATACCGATAAATCCAGTAATTCATTGACATGCCGAATCAAGCGATTGGTATTCCGGGAGATCGTACGCAAAGTTTCTTTATCTCCACAAGATTCTTCTGAACCGGAATGCCGTTCCAGATCCTCCGTCAATCCCTTGATTATCGTCAGAGGGGTACGAAGCTCATGAGAGACATTCATAAAGAAACGAGTTTTCAACGCATCTTTTTCCTCCAGTTCTTGCTTGGCCTGTTTCAACAGCCGTGTACGTTCTTGTATCTTACGCTCCAACTCGGCTTGGCGAAGCTGATACCAGCGCACCCGGCTCTTATAGGCGATATACAACAGTACGCATACAACCACGAATACCAGCAAAATAAACCACCACGTCCGCCACCAAGGAGGAAAGATCCTGACAGGTTCGGTAATGGGAGCGCTCCAATAGGAACCATTGCCGGAAGTTTCCACCCGAAACACATAGTTTCCCGGTGGTAGGCGGTTATATATAGCCGTACGATCGCTGGCGTCCACCTCCCGCCAATCCGTATCATATCCATCCAGACGATACCGGTATCGGATACTACGGGGATGAGAATAATCGAACGCGATAAAACCCACCTGTAAACCTTGCTTCTCACGTGAGTCTCCGATCGTGAGGTTCGTGATTCGCAGAGACTCAGGTATTTTTCTCAAACCGTCCGTTAACTGAACGGGATCAAAAGAAACGATCCCCTCATTACTGCCAAATACAAGTTCACCCGATTTGCGCTTACAGCAAGCGCCACCCATAAACTCATTCGATAATAAACCGTTTGCCGTCGTATAATTAACGATATGCCGGTTTTGTATATCCAAGCGACTCAGCCCTTTATTCGTGCTGACAAACAGGATGCCCGGCTCACCTTCACGGATTCCTCGTACGATATTTCCCGATAAGCCATCCTGTACCGTGAAATGATCAAATCGCCCGGTTCGCTTGTCGTATTGATCCAACCCCGCATTCGTACCGATCCACAAATAACCGGAAGAGTCCACAAACAGACAATGAATATGATTCGACGCAAGGGGATTCATCTCACCCGGTATATATCGATACGTGATAAGTGCTCTCGTCTTCGTATCCCACACCCGAAGCCGCCCCTCATCCGCTCCTCCCCAAAACCAAGATTCTTCGCTCACGCATAAGTTACATAACTCCGACAACGAGTTGATCGGATAATCATAAGAGACTTGGTAATCCGGTATAAAAGGGCGGATTCGGAAATCATCCAGATTCAACCGGTCCGGGTTGGCGTCTTGATAACTGATCCATAGGTTCCGCTCCGAATCCTCACGGATAGAACCTATAATCTTTCCGGATAAAGAGGACGGACTTTTTCGGGGTGAGAAGGTAAAACGCATATCTACCCGGGAAGTCTTATGGTTAATCCGATCTAATCCCCTAGAGGTCGCAACCCAAAGATTCAGGTCCGAATCCTCATAAACGGCTAGGATATGAAGAGAAGACAGATTCTCTTTTTCCGTGTATCCCAAGGTATATCGAAACAAGGAAGGTGTTAAATCCGCATGGCTCACCCCATACGTGGAATGCCCCGCCCACAGATGATCCGAGTCATCCAGAAACAAACAGGTAATCTGGTTACTGCTGATAGAATGTGCGTCTTCCGGCACGTTCCTCAACTGTCCCATTTTCCTCTCCTTCGGAGAATAATAAAAAAGACCTTGATTGAAACGGCTATCATCAAACCAGACCGTTCCGTCCTTACTCTCGAAGATGGATCGCACTTGGCATTCTCCCGTAGGTTCCAGATCCTCCGGCCGGTCAAAGAAATGCTCACATCGCAAGGCAAGCCGGTTCATCCGGCTAATCAAGCTTACCCCCTTATTATGTCCGATCCAGAAATCACCATCACCGGTCTCCAAGAATTGATATACCCGAGTATCCTCACGACCGACAGATTGGAAGATCTCTCGCTCTCCCATATCAAGCGAACGAAAAGCCCCTTCACGTCCCGTACCTAACCACATATAATCAAACCGGTCGATATAGATCGCGTTAACGCCATTCAAATTGCCGGCATTGATATCCTCCCGGTCATTTGTCCGTATCGTATAATCTTGAAAGTGGTTTGTTTCTTTGTCATACAAACTAAAACCAGCTAAAGTCCCTACCCAAAACGAATGATCCGGCGCCGAATACAAACAATTCACAGGAGACGACGAGACTACCGAACCCGCCGGCGAAAGGCGTACCAATTTCTTCTCTTTAGCATCATACTCCAACATCCCGTTCTCCGTACCTATAAAGATATGTCCCGGAACGGAGGCCGAGAAACAAGTAGGACTACCATACACACGTAACTGTTGTCGAAGCCATTCTTTCGTGAAATTCAAAAATGTATCCGAACCTCTGTCATAACGGCTAATCCCACCCGAGGAAAAAAAGATCCAGATACCTCCATCTGAATCCTCGAATAATTTATCGATAGAACTGCTTTGTATACTTTCCGGACAATCCGGTACGGGCAAGAATACTTTAAACGTATATCCATCGTAGCGGTTCAAGCCTTCAGTCGTCCCGACCCAGACATACCCGGTACGATCCTTCAAAATAGAGGTCACCGAAGAAGAAGAAAGCCCGCTATCCATTGTTATCCGGTCAAAAATAACGTTGGTAGCTTGCGCTCTCGTTATCATAAGTACAAACAGCAGTAAAAGGTATATTCTCATCCATTCATCTGATTAATGCCCCAAATATAAAGATTAAGTGGGTGAAAATCACAGAAAACAGAAAGATTGAACGATTTGTACGGTATTATGAAACATATGTCCGGCCCGCTCCCTCCCTATTTCCCTAGCTTTGCGGTATCAATTCTAAAACGAATGTAAAATATGAGAAAACTTTTTCTATCGCTAGTATTCCTTAGCGTGCTACTATCTATCCATGCGAATCCGGGTATTAAAGGAATCGTAATCGATCAAACCACCCGTAAGGCATTAGACTACGCTCACGTTGTATTATATGATGGAAATCATATCGTCGAAGAAGCTATGACTGAAGCGAACGGTTCTTTTCTAATCCAGCCCGTAAAACCGGGAACGTATTCGATCCGTATCCATTTTCTGGGATATGATGTTTATATGGGAGAGGAGTTTATCCTTACAGAGCAGATCAAGGATCTGGGTACTATCCCGATGCGAATGCTTGAGGTAGGCTTACAGGAAGTGGAGGTCGTAGCCAACAAGAAACAAGTCATCTATAAACTGGATAAAAAGATCATCGAGGCTTCTTCCAACCTGCTTTCCTCGGGAGGAACCGCTGTCGATATCCTAGAGAACACGCCTTCCATCCGGGTGAACGCCGAGGGAGAGGTTACCTTCCGGGGGAGTAGCGGATTCACAGTCTACGTAGATGGAAAGCCCAGTATATTTACCGGGACCCAAGCCTTGGAACAGATCCCGTCCGGACAAATCCAGAATATAGAGATCATCACCACCCCGTCCGCCCAACATGATACAGGGGGTGATGTCGGGATCATCAATGTCATTACCAAGAAGAACTTCGGGGAAGGGTTGAGCGGAGTAATCAACCTAAGCGGGAATACGGTATGGAGCCGGACCTTGGATTTCTTGTTGACCGGACAAAACAAGGCGTCTCAATGGCGTATAGGCGGTTATGTGGGAAACCGACTTCGTAAAAGTCATTTTACCCAAGAGAAAACGACGTTGGTAAACGATACGACAACGACTTCTTATTCCAATGGCCCCCGTGAAAGTAACGGCTACGCATATATTCTCAACGGAGGTTGGAGCTATACGCAAAAACAAACGACTTTTTCTATTAACGCGGAAGGCGGATATGCCGGACTCAAGCGAAAAGGGGATCTGGAATATACGGAAGAACGTTCCGCTAATGGCGAGCAATTCGAGAACGGAGAGTTCAAGAGCCTTGACGACTTTGATATCCATGAGACTTTCGGACTAGGGAATCTGGCCGTGGATCATAAGTTCAATGATAAGGGGCATAACCTTAGCGGTAGCTTCTTCTTGAAATATGGAGGCGACGCTCTGGAATATTTCCAAAGCGATCTGTTCGACAAAAACAACGTACGCCAGCAAGGTCATCGTGCGTGGGAGGCCGAACATCGTTGGACCGTCCGTGCGAAAGCCGATTATGTATTTCCATACAGCAAAACCGGGCAAATCAAGGCGGGTTATCAATATTTCTCATACTCGGAAGACGGCGATTATAGTATGCAGTTTTGGAACCCGGATACCAAAGAGTTCTTCTGGCGTGACGATATTTACAACACGTTCTATTTCCAACAAGGGATCAACTCCCTTTATGCGATCGTTGGGGATAGCTACCGGTCTTTTGATTTTCAAGTAGGATTACGGGGAGAACATACGCATCAAGTATTACGTAGCTCCAAAGATTGGGCGAACCGCCTACAAAAGCGTTTTGAGTTGTTCCCATCCGCCCATATCGGTTATAACCTCACACAAAATCAGAAGCTTCTATTCGCTTACAGCCGTCGTACGACCCGACCGGAGCTTTATTTCATGGAGCCATACATCACTTACAAGGATTACTATACAGCCGAGATCGGTAACCCGGATATACGCCCGGAGTACATTCATTCTTTCGAGTTGAATTATTCCTTGACTTCCGGCGACAATGCCTTGTCTGCCTCCCTATTCCACCGAACCCGCAAAGACAAGATCGAACGATTACGGGTTCCTTACCAAGCCGGGGTTACCTTGGATTCCATGGCGAACGTGGGACATGATTATTCCACCGGAATAGAACTATCGGGCAGTTTGCAGGCCACCAGTTGGTGGAATACGCAAATAAACGGTAGCCTTTATCACTACCGGGTAGAGAACGAGTATAAGACGGACGGAAAGAATGAGACCAGTACCAATTACGAGATCGCTTGGAACAACGCTTTCACGGCCGGGAAATACACAAGGATACAGCTTGACGGCAATTTCGTAGGTCCTTCCGTAACCACCCAAGGAAGAACCCAGTCGTTCTGGTTTGTCAACCTAGCGATACGGCAACAATTCTTCAAACGGAAGTTGACGGCCACCCTCTCTTTCCGGGATGTCTTCAATACGGCCCGTTATGTCAATACGATCACTTCCTCGAACTTGATTTCCAAAACACGAATCCGGCCCGATTACCCGTTGATAGGCTTGACCCTTAGCTATACGTTCAACCAGTTCAAGCTAAAGAATGGCTTATCCAACAATTCAAAGGATTTATTCGAGGGGACGAATCATTAATACCGAATTACCCTACTTTCAAAGTAAGCTAGCTTCGTTGGCAAAGTAAGCTAATTAAAATGCCCAAGTAAGTTAACTTACTTTGCCAACGAGATAAACGTAGTGGTCCTTATATCTTGTTTACCGAGGATAGAATACATCATTGGGTAACTGTAACTTTTTTGAATCCAACTTTGTTACTTTCCAATTTTAAGTTACTTTTGTGAACACTTAGTTAAAAATGAGGTATATTCAATGATTAACAGCATATTACTGACTAATTTCACGGGCTTTGCAAACAATCGTTTCGATTTCACCGAAGGAGTAAATGTCCTCATCGGCAAGAATGGTACCGGCAAGACACACGTGCTTAAATGCTTGGCTGCCACCTTGCAGGCACGTCACGACTTCCTCGGCAAGAACTCTGCTTCCAAAGAGCAGTTTGAGTATATCTTGGCGGAAGATATGATCTATTATTTCAAGCCGGACATCATCGGCAATTTGGTCAGCAAAGGACTACCTTCCGGTAGGGCGAACATTGCGGTTACGATAGATAGCAAGGTATTGCAATATAGCTTTTCCTCTGCAGCCAAGACGACTGTGAAATTGGAAACGGACGAGAAGTGGAACGACCGTCATTTCATCTACATCCCTCCTCGTGAAATGTTCTCTTTGTTCGAGGGTTTTATCGGTTTGAGCAGTAAGCGTGAGATTTCATTCGACCAGACCTACATCAATCTAGCACACGCATTGGCTCTCCCCGTATTGCGTGAGTCTGAAGATAATCCGTTGAGACCGGCTGTTGAGTTGTTGGAACGGGAATTGCAGTTCAAGGTGCTGCAGATGAACGGACGTTTCTATATACAGACGGAAAGTGGTAATATGGAAGCGCATTTGGTGGCAGAAGGTCTTCGCAAGTTGGCCTCTATCTTATACCTCATACTGAATGGGGAAATTAATGCGAACACCATTCTGTTCTGGGATGAGCCGGAAGCCAATTTGAACCCGGCTCTTATCAAAGTGGTGTCGAAGTTCATCCTTGTGCTTCAGGAATGTGGTTTGCAGATTTTCATCGCTACACACGATTATTTGCTTACACATACGCTTTCTCTTTATTCCGAGTATAAAGAACACACCGGTGTATCTGTCAAATTCTTTGGGCTGAAAAAAGAAGGCAAGGGAATCATTGTAGAGGAAAGCGAAACCTTGGCAGGCATACAGAGCAATCCGATTCTGGAGGAATATGCAGCCTTTTACGACTTGGAACAACAATTCATCAGCAAATATGAGTAATTTTCAGGAAAGCGGCATAAACTTCAAGTTTCAATCTCCCAAATGGAACGTTGTCAAGTACGACGAACATTTGGCGCACAAAAAAGTAAGCAATGCCTTGCAGCCTACCAAAGCGGTGGACTTTTTAGGTATTCATGACAACAGACAGTTGTTTTTGGTAGAAGTAAAGAATTACAGAGGGCATACACACGATGCAGAGACTCAGGAAGTGCTTCAGGCAAAAGGCGAGGAATTAATGCGCAGGATTGCTGTCAAAGTTAGGGACACAATCGCCACGGTAACTAATTCTGCTCGTTTTTCGACCAATGATGAGGATTTTTTTACCCGGATTAATCAGTTGCTACTTGATAATCAGAAAAAGATAGTCATTATTGCCTGTATAGAACTGGACATTGCTGGTGAAAAAGAACACAAAGCCCGTATGAGTGTCTGGATGCAAAAATTAAAGCAAAAGTTGGCATGGTTACATGCGGCTAAAATTTCCATCAATCCGATTGAAAATATCTCTGCTGTCTTGCCGGATACGGAAATCTTGTTCGTGTAATCTCCCGGCAAACTTTAGTGACCTTTGTTGCCGGTCTTTTATTAGTCCGTCTTTTTCTCTTCTGTGGATTCCCCAAAAGTAAGCCCCGATCGAATAAACGACCGGGGCTAATTCTTTTCCCGCTTTCCTTCCTCACGGAAGTACTAAGGGATGAACTTTAATTTATTACTTTAGTATTAATATTAATCCATTCCCGCTTGTTCGCCCTCACGGGATACTTGGGCCGAGGCCCTCACGGGAACTTAATATCGTCATTATATTTTTATTTAACTATTGTCTTAACAGCGTTCTCGCCTTCTACGGCTACTGCGATGATTCCAGCAGGAACAGCGATCGTAGCGTTGTCGGAAGCAAGAATAGTCTCGGCTACTACCTTACCTAAGATATTAGAGATAACCACCTTCTTACCGGCTGCGCCTTGGATCTCTACGATACCATTGCCACCTATTACCTTAACACCGGCAGCGCCATCAGCTACAGACTCGTTGGAAGTAGGATCACCAGCAGTGATCGTGAACTTCATGGCGCTATTCTTATCAGTACCCCAAGCCAATTTGTCGTTGAGGCCATATAAGTAACGATCTTTCTCCTTAACGGAACGGATCACATACATACCCTCATCGTCAGCGCATTGGATAATCTGAACCTTGAAGTTATCCAAGCCGCCTAATACGCCTTCGTCGTCAGCATTTTTCGCAACTTTCACTTCCTTACCCTTTACTACCGTAGAGATCGTATCGTTGTTTGCCTCGATAGAAGCAGACTTGAAGATAGCCTTAGTAGCTTTTTCAGCCCATTCATATTTCTTGTCGTACATACCGTCCGCTACATAATAGTCCACAGAATCCTTCGGATTGAACAAGAACAAGCTTCTATTAGGATCTTCCGTACCCTTAGAGATATAGAAAGAAGGAACGATCGCTTTCGTATCGGTTACGCGCAAATAGAATGAGTATTGCTCATTATTCACTACGATACCCTCTTGGTTCTCGTTCAAGGAGATATAGTTGCCTAACTCGCTTACCAATGAGATATGGCCATTCTTAGCGGGATAGCTGATTTCCGGAGCTTCCTCGATCAAGTAAGTCTTTAATGTCATGTCTTGATTATTACCCGGCAATGCATAAACTACGGATGGAGTTGTATACACATACTCGTCATTGTTATACTTAACAGCTACTACTGATTTCGTAGTCTTGCCAAATACAGTTGTAACATTCGCATTCGTACTTGATACAGGAATCAAATAAACAGAGCCATCAGCAGCTTGTTTAATAACGAACTTAGCCGCATCTGCCGTAGCCATAACGTCTGCACCGTTAACATGGGTACTAGTATCTGTACCTTGCGGGAAATAGGCATTAGTCTCTATACCATCATTGATATAGCGCAATTGATAAGCATAAGCATAGCCTTTATCGCCCTTAGCCTGTACGGTCACGTGGTTACCTCTATTGTAAACGAAGCTACTCTCGATGATCGTCTTCGGAGCCTCGTCTTTGATCAATTGCCATTGAGCGGCATCGGATACGCTGTTGGCGAACTTACCATCAGCATTCAATTTGTAGACATTACTATTATTGTCTTTTGTAACAGCGGTATACCATTTATTGGAAGTCACGTTGTTGTCGCGAGCGAAAGCCATTGTTACCAAAGTCTGGTCATCTACGTTCAAGAAACCTGCGTATGGATCAACTTCTTCTACTTTCGTCAACTCCACTAACAGACGCTTAAACTCTACGGTCTGAGTCGAAGCAGTCTCACGGTAGGTATTCTCATCAACATAGATAGGAGTGATATCCCGAGTTGAAGGAACAGCTGTCTCATATACATTCTCACCCAAATCTGTTTTAGGGAACAATGTCGTAAGGAAATGATCACCTGTCTCACGATTCGTGAAAGTGATCTTATAAGTATCATCCACGCTTGTAATCATCCATTGATAAGCCGGAGTCTCTGTCTGTGACAACACCTTCGCTTTTGCGACAAGCTCAAAACTACCATTATCGACCGCAGAAGTCAAATATTTTCCATATACGCTCTTCACATCCCCTTGCTTACCGCTCAATACACGGATCGTATAAACAGCTGCCTTAGCCTCCTTGTTCAACAACTCGATACCTTTCTTCGTACCGGCAACGCCCAACTTAAAGATGAACTTATCCGTCTTGTCTGAAGTGTTAGAGATCGTAGTCAAGTAGAAATTATCATTATGCTGCAAAATCTCCAACTTGATTTGAGCATCCTTATGATCGGCCTTGCTACCTTGTATTCTGAAACGGAAACGATCCAGATTCAACTCATACGGATAAGATTCCACGTAACTCTTTTGAACACGGAAACAAGCGTTATGGATAGAAATCTCGTCACCTTGTGTCTTCCAAGCCGCACCTGTTCCTACATACAGGTTCAAGTCACCAATTTCCTTCTCTACCAAAGAGAAACCATCACCATTCGCACGTCCGGCGTTCGTTCCCTCCATTGTCTCTGTAGAGCTTGCAACCAAAACCGTAGCGTTCAACCACGCATTATAGTCCCTAACCACTTGGTCACTATTATCTAAAGCTGGAGCATTTTTCGTAAAGAAGTACATACCGGCAGGAATCTGCAAGTCTGAAGAAGATCCTGAATACCCCGGGTATTGTGTAGCATCAATCGTAATTGGGCGAGCCAAATAACGAGCTACCACCATTTTGTCGTTAAACAAGTTACCGATAGGTTCTTCACCTTGATCTTTAAGACGTTTAGAAACGAAAGAGAAACCAGATGTATTGTACAATGCGTTCAATTCCTCTGAATTCGTCAACAACTCAGACTTAACCTCGTAAAAGATCGGAGCCGCAATCGTCGTAGATACTGTTGACACATTACTACCCCAATTCAAGCCGTTGAGAGGAGTAGAAGATGAATAAATATACAAATTGTTATTCGTGCCAGAATATGCACCTCCCGTAAGAGCAGAAACAGAAGATCCATCAAATACGAAATCCTTATTCGTATTCTTATCCTCTACTTTCGTGTTTTTCTCTATAGCCGTAAAGCCGACATTAACCCTTAAAAGCTTTCCTGTCTCAACATTCGTAAAATTGTAAGAGAAGAAGCCTTTCGGAGATTCAGTTATGCCAACAGTCCAAACATACTGTTTAACATCATCATTATCAGCAAGAGGCGTAGATAATCCTATCGTAGACTCTGTAATGGTGCTACCCGATAGCTCATGACCATAAGCCTCATTATTCGTCTGATCATTAACAAATACATACTGGTGTCCAGCCTTCAATTCCGTAGCAGGCGTTGCGGTAAACGTCCCCTGTCCATTCACAAAGCCAGCCAATTGCTGAATAGAACTTTGCGCCCAAGCACTACCGCACAACGAACCCGCCATCAGCAGACCCGCCGTAAACAATGTAGAAATCTTTCTGTTCATAAATCGAAAATTTAAATATTAATAATAGTGTTAATTGAATATCTATCAAATCCTTAATCATCCTTCGTCTATACCGAAACGACTAGTTTAAACGATCGTTTAGATCTTGCGTTTTTAAAGGAGGAAAAAGAGAGGTTCGTCTGCCGAATCGGTTGTTTCTATTCTATTGATAAGAAAGCCGATAAGGGGCAAAAAAAATAGCAAGGAAGGGTTGCAAGTGTCAAAGAAACGCGTACCTTTGCAAAAGACTAATCTAAACGATCGTTTTCACCGTTCATTTTCATGTATATAATATAATGTACGTGCGTACATTGAATAAAGGCTTACTAAAAATCTTCCTACAATAAATAACATATTCAATATAAACTGCCCTGTTTTGGGTCTCCCAAGTGAATAACTAACGGCTTGTCGAGTGAATAACTTACGGCTATACCTAGTGAATAACTTACGGCTTGGGAAGTGAATAACTAACCACTTACAAACCTTTTTTCCTACCGTTGACCAAAGGAATTTCCTATCACCACAATGCCCATTATAAGGTCTTTACAATAGGCATTGTAACACCTTTATAATGCCCATTGTAAGCCGCTTATAACTGCGATCATTAGAACGCTCAAAAAGGACACTGATAATCAATACATTAAAAACGCCATTACCTTATCCAGAAAACACGTACGACTTTTACAAAAAACACGTACATGTTTTCTCGGAAACACGTACGTGTTTTTCCAGAAGCAAATTCCGGTCAAAAGCAATAAAGATTCTGATAAAGCCATTATCTTTGCTTCAAAATCAATATACAACCACGATGAGACACTTAAAGTACTTGGCTTTTGTAGCATGTCTGGGAAGTCTTTCCCCGGCCTTCGCACAAAACGCCTCTAAAAGCTTGACAATCGATGACCTAGTCACTTGGCAACGAATCACGGACCGGGAGATCTCGGACAACGGAAAATGGGTAGCTTGCAAGATGGAACCTTGGGAAGGTGACGCTACCGTTTATTTGTATGCGGCCCAAGGGCAAGAGACCGCCACTTTTTCTCCGGCCGATAAGTTCGCGTTCTCCGCTTCCTCGGGTTATCTGGTTGTCACGCAAACACCCGGAAAGTCTACGGTAGATTCCCTGAAAGTATTGAAGACGAAAGAGGACAAGATGCCGATGAACACCTTGGTAATCTATTCCGTCGCCGGTAAAAAGGAGACGATAGACTCCCTCAAAACCTTCAAATTAGCGGACGAGGCAGATTGGATCGCTTATCAAAGAGGCCGGAAGGACTCCACTTTGTACGTCCGTTCGCTGGATGGAAGCAAGACCTTCCAGTTCCCGACCGTAACGGATTTCCAATTCGCCAAGAAAAGCGGTATGCTATATTACACGAGCGCGGCGGAAGGAGAAGCAGGTATATTCACCTTGAATCCGGAGAAAGGAAGTCCGGCGCTCATCAAAGAGGGAAAAGGCGTATTCAAACAAACCACGTTCGACGAGAAAGGAGAACGGCTGGCTTTCTTATATTGCGCCGACAAAGATTCTTCTTACAAAGCGTTAAGCTTATGGCTATCCGAACATAACGCTCCCGCGAAAGAAATCGCCACCCGTGGAAACAGGGCTTTCCCCGCTGAATGGGTAATCAATGAGAACGGGATGCTTCAATTCTCGAAATCCGCTTCCCGTCTGTTCTTCGGTACCTCACCGGAGCCGAGGCAAAAAGACACGACCCAACTAGCCGAGAATCGTCCGAACGTACAGGTTTGGAGTTGGGATGAGCCCGTACAATATACCGTACAGAATTATAACAAGGAAAAAGACTTAAGGAAAAGCTATCAAGCGGTTTATAATCTGGGCAACGGCTCTATCTTCCAATTGGCGAATGAGGAATTACCGAATATCCAATTGGGTAATGAGGGTGACGCACCCTTGGCGCTCCTTTCCACTTCCCGTCCCTATTCTTTGTCTTCCATGTGGGAGGCCCGCACACGCAGCGACTATTATACCGTATCGTTGGATAACGGGGAGCGCAAGCAAATCGCCCAAGCGGATTATGGCCGTTTCCGCCTCTCCCCACAAGGTAAATATGCATATTGGTATGGCGAGACGGATAGCTGCTGGTACACGATCGCCTTGGCGGAAGGTAAGCAATATCGCCTAACCACTCCGGAAAGCTTTCCGGCTTGGGACGAGGAGAACGACGTTCCCGATTATCCTTATGCGCATGGAGCCGCCGGCTGGACCGCGAACGATCAAAATCTCTTGATCTATGATCGTTACGACATCTGGAAATTCGATCCGACCGCAGCCACCCCACCGATCAACCTGACCGTGAACGGAAGGAAGGAGAAACTTTCCTACCGCTTGGAACAACTGGATAAAGAGGCTCGCTTTATCGACCTCGGCAAACCGCAATTATTAAAAGGATTCAACGAGGCCACAAAAGGATACGGATTCTACAACGCACGCCTCTCTGCTCCTGCCGCCCCGAAGACTTTGCTGGCGGGTAATTATATGCTGCGATCTATCAACAAGGCGAAGAATACGGATGACGTGATCTATACGATGGAAACCTTCCAGCAATACCCGGATATCCACTATTCGACCTTGGCGTTCAAGAAATCCGTGCAATTGACGCATGGAGACAAACAGCAGGAAGGTTTTATCTGGGGTACCGCCGAGTTGGTATCATGGATTTCCTTGGACGGCCGTCCACTGGAAGGTGTCGTTTATAAGCCGGCGAATTTTGATCCGAACAAGAAGTACCCGATGATGGTAAACTTCTACGAGCGGAATTCGGAGACTTTATATAATTACCGTATGCCGGAACCGCATCGTTCTACGATCGATTATCACTTATACAATAGCAACGAATATGTCATCTTCAACCCGGACATTCGCTATGTAGATGGTTATCCGGGAGAAAGCTGCTATAACTGCTTGATGCCGGGTATCACCATGATGATCGCCAAAGGATATATCGACGAAAAAGGGATCGGTGCGCAAGGACATAGCTGGGGAGGTTACCAAGTAGCTTATTTAGCGACTCGCACGAATTTATTCTCCGCTATCGAGTCTGGGGCGCCTGTCGTAAATATGTTTAGCGCTTATGGCGGTATCCGTTGGGGTTCCGGCATGGCCCGCTCTTTCCAATACGAGCATACACAAAGCCGTTTAGGAGCTACGCCATGGAGTTCTCCACTTCGTTATCTGGAAAACTCGCCGTTGTTCACGATGGATAAGGTGCAGACCCCAATATTGATCATGCACAACGATGCCGACGGCCATGTGCCTTGGTACCAAGGTATCGAGTATTTCGTTGCCATGAAACGGTTAGGTAAACCTTGCTGGTTACTGAATTATACAGGCGAACCGCATTGGCCGATGCATATGGCAAACCGCATCGATTTCCAACGCCGCATGTTCCAATTCTTCAACCATTACCTAAAGAACGATAAAATGCCTAAATGGATGTCCGAAGGCGTACCTGCCGTAGAGCAACCATTTGAGTTGGGGTATTGATCAGACAATCTTATAAGAGATTATGGCCAAAGCGATAGTTATACCATAAGCTTTAGCCATAATCTCTTTTTCCATTTAAACAGGAGATCTTTTGAAATAAATACGTATATTTGCCAATAACATAAAAACAAAAGATATGAGAACGACAAAAACCAGACCAACTAGAAATGTTTCGTCGCCCAAGATGGCTAAACACAACATTTCCAACCAAAGGAAAAGCGATAGCCAACCTTTCAGTCCTATGAATGAGAAAGATTTATTTCTAGCCCATTCCAGACAATCCATGGCAGCATATATATCCAAATATCTCATCGAATGAAAATACATCAACGAGATGTTGTAGAAGTCAATTATCTATTTCCTAATGGAATAACCAAACCTCACATGGCTATCGTCATCTCAAACGATGATTTGCAAGCAGCTGAAGATTTCTTTTACCTAGCTATGATATCTTCCAAAAACTATAATCCACAATATACATTTCCTTTAGAAGACTCTATGCTAACAAAAAACTTAACAAAGAAAAGCTTCGTTATTTGCCAATTAATAGGAGGTTACACAAAACGAGACGTTGTGAGAATATGCAGCCATGTAAAAGCCGAGCCTTTCAACTTGATTGTTGAAAAAATCAAGAAAGTCATATTCTAGAACGTCATACGAAACTCGGTACGGACACCAGGCAAGGAATCAACGGTTAAATCGCCGCCATGCAATCGCATTATGCGGTGGGAGATACTGAGACCGATGCCGCTACCACCGGACTTCGTAGAGAAAAAAGGCGTAAAAATAGCAGACAATAGTTCCGGAGAAATGCCGGGGCCATTGTCTGTTATAGTTATATATACCCTACCATCAGCCTCCAAGGCTTCTACGGAGACGATGGCATCCGCTTGCCCCTCTATCGCCTGTAATGCGTTACGGATCAAGTTAATCAGAGCCAGCACAATCAAGTTTTGGTCCGCATGTACCGTTAAAGCTTCCGCAGAGGAGAAACGAATACGGTCGCTACCCGCCTCGGCACACAACAACCGTTCCATCTTCCGAAATAAAGAGGTTATAGGCACCTCGGTTCTTTCCGGCTCCGGAAGATGCGTCAGACGATGGTAGGAATCCAAGAAAGCGGATAGATTTTTCGCTTGCCCATGAATAACCTCCAAACCTTCCCGTAATTGCTCCGGAGTATATGTATCGGAATATTTCAACAGATCAGCAGATAAGGAACGGATTGGCGTAATCGAATTACGAATCTCATGCGTCAGTACCCGCAAGATGCTCTCGTAATACAAGCGCTTCTCTTCCATCTCATTCTGGTTTTGACTGAATAGGAGGATAATCCGATTCATTTCCGCATATAAGTCCTTTACAAAGGGATCATTCGTTTTATCCGGGTATCGCAAAGTTGTATTCCCATTACGAACCGACTCGAAGAAAATAGCGATCTTACGATTTGTACCGTTTATCCACTGGATTAGCAACAGAGTTATCAACAGGATAACACACAGACATACAAAGGATAAAAAATAAGAAATACCGGTTATCAACAATACAGATCCAAGTAACGCAAAAAGTACGATTAAGGAAACGCTCCCTATAATCTTCAGGTATAAATTCCGGTTAACCATGGTTACTCTCCTTATAATCTACAACCCGTATTTCCGCATCTTATTATAAAGGGTCTGGCGGCTAATATCCAATTGTTGAGCCACAAGCGTCAGGTTCCCTTTCTTTTCTTTCAATACCTCGGCGATAAACTGCCGCTCCATATCCTCCAACGTACAAGGATGGGAGACTAGAGATTCTGCCACAGAGGAAATCTCTCTCTCATCTGATTCCGCACGACGTTCCAAGACGTGGGTAAGTGCTTGAATCAAATTCTCGTTATCCCAAGGTTTCACGATAAAGTCCGTGGCTCCCTTTTTAAGGGAAGATACAGCCAACTCGATATCCCCAAAAGCGGTTATCAAGATAACGGCCGGAGGATTCTTAAGCTCCAAGATACGATCCAACCAGAAAAGTCCTTCCCCTCCGCCTTGCTTTCCAGTGCCGAAGTTCATATCCAGTAAAACCAAATCCACATCTCCATTCCGCAAAAGGGCAGGCAATAATACGGGAGATGATACGGTAACGATCGTCTTAAACTCATGGGACAAGACCGTCCGCAGACTTCTCAATATCGCCTCATTGTCATCTACGACTATAATCTTCGCGTCACGCATTAAGCCTCCTCTTTTTTTCGTACGCAAAGATACGATCTTTTCCCGGGTCTCAGTGTCCAATATTTAGACAAATCCAGTTCTTTACGATCGTTTCCTCCGATTTTATTTGCCATATTCCACGCAACCGGATAGCTTTGAACCAACAAACAGATAAAACCATGGAATCCATATCTCTAAAACTTATATTCCGTAGCTGGTGGCGAAACAAGACGTTCGCCGTCATTTCCTTATTGAGCCTGGCGGCAGGCATCACTTGTACCAACCTACTGATCTCATACGTCATTTATGAATCTAGGATAGAAGCCCATAATCCCAATAAGTCGCATATCATCTATATGGCACAAGACTCTCCCTTGACCTCCGGAGAGAAAGTATCTTTTATTAAAGGGCCGATCCCTGTGCAGCTAAAAGACCAATACCCGGAAGTTGAGGATTATTTACGACTGAACATAGAGAATGCCGCCTCCATCACGATAGGAGAAAAGCGCTTCGACCCAATCTCGATCGTCAGAGCTGATCCCTCCTTTCCTCGCTTTTTCCCTTACAAGGTAATGGCAGGAGATATAAACAAGGCATTAACCCAACCAAACGCAATTGCGTTGACCGAATACCAAGCGAAGATATTCTTCGGGAACGAGGATCCTATCGGTAAAACCTTCTTGGCAAAGTACGCTTATGAGAACGAGACGATTACCTACGAGGTCGCCGCCGTTATCAAAGAGTACCCTCAATCATTCTTGAAGTTCAACGCATTGGCAGGCACTACCTCCCAATTCAATGGCGGCCCTACCTTATTACTGGTAAACGATCTCTTCAACATCGATACGTTCACTCAAAAACTAAAGGATGATAAGGTACCTACTTTCAACGGAACCGGACAGTATTATTTCTATACCCTCCAAGAGAGTTATTTCCAAGAGCAAACCTATACACAAGAATACATCCCCTATATCCACCGAAACCAGAAAGACTTACTGTACGTTGGTTTGTTCTCGGCCATCCTAATCCTCGTGATCGCCTGTTTCAATTATGCCAACCTAAGTTTCTCCCGCATTTTGCAACAGGTAAAGATGATCTACACCCAGAAAGTGATGGGAGCATCGGCTGGGCAAATCCATCGCCAGCTATTCTTGGATACTTTCCTTACCGTGCTGATCGCTTTCTTTTTATCCTTATTACTTACACTGGATTTCCTGCCGGCTTTCAACCGGATCGTTTCCGGACGTATCTCCTTGGGATTTTTCTTCAGTGGACAGGTCTTACCTGTGATCGTGGCACTCATCCTAGCTCTATCCATTATCCCCTCATTATATATGAGCCATAAGATCAACTCCCTTTCCCATTCCGAGTATAAATCATTCACCACCGGTACCCGGAAGCGGACAATCATAGGCGGGCTCTCCATCTTACAATTCGCCATCTCAATAGCTCTGGTATTCGCCACGCTGATCGTACGGCAGCAACTAACGCTCACTCAGACAAGCGGTGAACGTTACCGGGATCTCATCGAAATAGCCGACTGGAGTGGGAACCATATACAGACCTTCTCTGAAGAGATCCGGCGTTATCCTTCCATAGAAGAGATGTGCCTTTCGAAAAGCGGGATCATACAGTTCAACTTGCGGACAATGGTCTTGAAAGACGAAAACGGAAACGAACTAAATTATACGCTAGGCCAATACGAAGGTGATAGTACTTTCCTAAAGGTTATGAAGATAAACATTCTTCAAGGACTCTCAGAGCGAGAGGCTCTAAAACAATACAGCACACCCGTCTATATTAACGAACAATACGCACGTTTGCTCGTGCCCAAAGGCGAGAATCCCGTGGGTAAGCCTGTCCGCCTTTACGACACTGAATTCGGGAAGATGGAAAAGGAGGGAGAACCGATAGCGATTATAGCAGGGATCGTGGAGAATCTATATACAGGAACCTTACGACAAGAGGTTTACCCTAGCTTGACCTACCTAACGCATACTCCCCCCTATAACCTCGTCCAAGTCCGACTGAAAAAGGAGCACAGAGCCGAGGCTCTAGCTTTACTGCAACAAACATGGGAAAAGATCAACCCCAACGTACCTTTCGAATATCAAGATATATACGAGGAATTTATGTTATCTAACCGAAAAACGATCGAACTGGCACATTTGCTCATCATGTACTCGATCATCAGCCTCCTGCTAACCGCCTTCGGATTATTCGGCATGGCTCTCTATGCCATCCAGCAGCGTACGAAAGAAATCGGTATCCGTAAGGTAAACGGGGCTACGGCCGGGGAGATCTTGTATCTATTAAATCGTCGGTTTATCGGCTGGGTAGGGATCGCTTTCGCAATTGCCGTTCCTATCACGTGGTATTCGCTGAGTTGTTGGCTGGAGAATTTCGTATATCGGGTGGACATATCCATAGGAACATGCCTGCTGTCCGGCGGTATCGTATTGATGGTTACGCTACTGACCGTAAGCAGGCATAGTTATAAGGCGGCATCCCGCAATCCGGTAAACACCTTGCGAAGCGAATAGCGAAGAGGAATATTAAATTCTATTCGCCCATTGGCAATTTACTTAACTGAGATATCGCCTGTAAATTGGAATAATCGTATTGGTAAAGGCCATCATCGGCGATCATCATCAAGGTATTCTTGAAAGGGATTACGTCGTAACCCTCCATTCCGGCATAATGAACAAGCTGATTAGCCATCAAGGTCATAGGATCTTTCGCGTTGAAGACCTTTAACCCTTCGTCACAGAGGAATAAAGTACCGTTATCGATACCTAATCCTTTCGGACATTTCATGCCATAAGTAACCAGCAAGTTCGGTTGGTCTACATCACTCACGTCTATGAGCATCAGTTCATTGGTATTTTGCCCACAAGTATTTCCGGAATGCACGGTCACATACGCTAAGTCATCCTCCACGACAACCGGATCACAACCAAAGACATGACTTACGGAAGAACGATACTTAGGCGCTAGCGGATCTTCCAGCGAATAGATCAACATGCCGGTCGGAGTTCCCATGAACATCTTATCTTTATAGTTGAAAAGAGTCTCGACATCACGTTGCAACCAAATGTCGTTTGTCGTCAAGACAGGCTTGTCCCCAGAAAGGTCGAAAACGCACATGACATTCTGTTCTACCGTATATAAGTACTTACCATAAATAGAAAAACGAGCCATAGATCCGTTCACTCCCTGCGTGGAAGTACCCGGCGCCGCATCGTTCGCCATCAGATCACCGCCATAACTCGGATAATGGTAAATAGTTTCCTCCCGTTCCTTCGGTTCCCAACCGACCACGACACCTTTCGCTCTCGCTTCCTCCGAATAACACATATTATAATCGAACCCATAGCCATTCTCTATGGTCGGAAGCGCATAACGGAAAGCGTTCTCCACACGACCTTCCAATTCAGGTCTCTCCGGATCGGAGATATCGAACCAGACCAGATCCACATACGAATCCGCATACAATTTATCATCCTTGATCGAGAGATCCTCGTTACCGATCAACTCTACAAAGCCCGCTATCCGGGGAGATGCCGGATTCCTGTTATCCACGATATGGATGCCCTTATCCGGGGAAGAAATATACAGGTAATCCTTATAGAAACAGATCTTTCCCCGCTTGGTGATTGGCACCACCTCATCCGTCACCTTCACTGAATTCCGAAACTCGGAGATCGACATGAATACCGGTTCGTTGATAGCATACCGCACGACCTCCACTCTCACTCCATCATCCTTGCATCCCATTAAGACGCAAAGGCTAAAGGCAAACGCCCAATAAAAAAGTTTCCGCATAATTATAATAGATTTAATCATTAAAAAGCATATCGTATACCTGCGCTCAACCCAAATCCCAACGGCTTGTCTGTACGAATACTAGCCGGTTGATCACAGTCGAAATAATGGGAGAAGCGAGGCTCGAAATAGAGACTCCAATCCCCATAGAAACGATAAGCGGCACCGACCGAGGCATTCACGGACCATTGCATACCGTGGATGCCCTCCTTTTTGCTCTTAGAGATAGTCGTTCCGTTTCCGGCGATATAACCGCTATACACGGCCTGCAAACCCTTCTCCATCATAAAGCCTCCGGAGAGATAGACATTCCATCGCTGATTCTTCCATACATAAACCACCAGATTCAAGGGAATACCCAGATAATGCAAAGACGATTTCACCTCTGACGGGCAATCCCCTCCCCTCTTGAATGTAGTGGATAAATACGTATACATCAATCCACTTTCCACGGCTATACGCCGGCTCAAATCCTTCCGTACCGTAAAACCGAATGATATCGGAAGGGAGTAGCTAACGTCCGGATAAGATTCGAACGAACGATTATCCAAGAAGTTCTCATCCACCTTAGAACTCCGTAATACCGGGGCATTACGGAATGAGACCGTTTGAGGAGGCGTATTACCACTCTCCTTTTCATCATCGTCTTTATCCGGCTTATCCGGATCGGGGCTTCCTGCCGAATTATTCATATCTCCCGGAGAAGAAGCATCGCCATAACTCATATCCGTATTTAAAAAGCTATCTACATAACCACTAGAGCCAACGGCGGCGGCCAATAACCACTTGTTCCGTTTACTCTTCTTGGCTTTCTTTTTCAAAGAGGCTTTTCGTCGGGGACTCCGTTCGCCTTCCGGTAGAGGAACCGTAGATTCACCTCGCTTAACGACTATGTCCGTCGAATCCTCGGACGCATCCTCCTTCACAGACGGTTCTTCTACGATAGCCGCAATCGCATCCTTCTCAATAATCTCGATAGTCTCACACTTCTCATCCTCCCGAATCGTTTCCTTTTCCCCGACAATAGCGGAAAGCTTAGCCTTTTTTTCCCATTTCAGCACTTTCGCCATACGTTTCTTTACAGGCTCTACAGGTAAAACGGGATGCTCCGAAAGAATATTCATTTCCTCCGCTTTCTCCGATATCTCTTTCTGAAAGGGGCTCAATTCCTCCAATGGCATCTTCTCCGGGGAAGGTAGCAGCCAAATAACCAAGGCCAGCACTGCGGCGACGACCAAGCCTCCCGTCCACAACCAACCCCGTGGTCTCGCTCTCCGGTTCATCCGGGCCTCCACCTCATCCCAGCAGCCGGTATCTACCGGTAACCGGTGCTCTTCCAAGCGCTGCCGCATATAGCCGCTGAAATCATCCAGCCGTTCGTTATGATCCTTATCGTCCCGCATTTTCATGCCTTATTAAAGATTGTACACTCTTTTGCAAAGCGTTCCTCGCCCGGATAAACTGGGAGCGGGAAGTCGCCTCCTGTACATGCAGCATCTCGGCGATCTCGCTATGCGTATATCCCTCTATCGCATATAAGTTGAAGACCGTACGATATCCCGACGGCAATTGGGCCACGCAAGCCAACAAGTCGTCCGCCGATAAACGGTCCAATACGGAATAGTTGATATCTTCCAAACTGTCGTCATAGCCGTCCAGACCTACACTTAGCCTCGTGTTCTCTGAAGACCGGAGATATTCAAGAGCCGTAGTGACAAAGATCCGCCGTATCCATCCCCCGAAAGCCCCGGAGCCGGAATACGACCGGATCTTCGTAAATATCTTCACGAACCCGTCCTGCAGAAGATCACGGGCCGTCTCCCTGTCACCCACGTAACGCATGCAAACACTCATCATAGCAGGAGCATATTGCTCGTACAATTCCTTACGAGCCCATGATTCGCCTCGCATACATCCATCGATTAACAGTTGTTCATCCATAAGTACTTATGCTCTCTATTATATGGATGAAATAGGTATCCTAAAAGTTGCATCTTATTCAAAAAAAAGTTACCTTCACATCAAAAATAGGAGGAGAGTGTATGAGACGAGGATTATTTATATTCATGGCATGGATATGTGTCGTTGGAATCCAGGCACAGTCTGACTTTTCGTTTATTTTAAATAAAGAAGGTAAAATCATCGTCCTGCCTAAAAACAAGACGTATGAGTTGAACATCCCGAAAGCCTCTTATAAGACATTTACCCCTGCGGGGACACGGGATATCGATATTAAATTGCGGGAGTTCACGCCCGATATTCCCCATACGTCCCTACAAGAGCGTCCGATGGATATGCAGATATCTTCCGCCGCCTATCAGCCGTTCTTTAACGTATATACCCCGATGCTTCGGGAGGTATCGCCAATGGCGTTGGATTTCAATGAGACTTATATGAAACGGCTAAACGAAAGTTTCGATCTTATCGCTAACGGTGTTCAATATACATGGCCGGGAGTCGGAGGCATGACGATCATGAACGGGGGTATTTCTTGGCACAGCGGCAATTGGAGTCTTTATGGCGGAGGATTCGGGGGTCGTTTCTTTAGTCCCTTCAACCCTAGTCCCGGAATAACAGCGGGCGCAAACGTACAAGTGGAATATCAACCTACTGACTGGTTGAAACTGAAAGGCTGGGGACAATACGCTTATTACGCCGACGAGTACAACAACCCCCATATGCTCAGCAACCCTTTTCTCTACCATACCCAAGTGGGCGGCTCAATGGAGTTCAAGATCACTGATAATTTCTGGATGGGAGCCGGTGTTAACTATGAATACAACCCGGTACGACGGAAAATGGAACCACAGTTCCTAGTCTATCCCGTCTTCAAATCGGGCCGCTTCAAGATTGGAATGTGAGGAAGACGCTATTTCCGTCTCAAACATTCCTACATGGCAACTGCCTAGGATACCGACACCACCGTCTATATTGCTAAATACACGGATCGGTTCGGCCAGACCGCCATCGATCAAAAGGTTCGAAACTGAATCCGTGTCTTTATCTTGCAAAACTTTCAGATATCGATAGTATTCCGCTGAGATAGCATATAGGTGTACCCGTAGGTGCTTGGGAGGAATCGGAAGAAAATCTTCCTCATTTAGATCTTCTATCCCTATCGAATCCGGGACTACTTTTAGCGGATATGATCCATAATAAGGTTCATAATAATACTCATCCGTTAAGTGCAAGGTATATTCTTGCCCGTTTATTAACTCATCAGAAAAGACCTTCCCATCATACCCATACATCCAGTCATTGCCAAAGATTTGATCCAAGGCCGTCAACGATTGGCCAAAAACAGGTTCAGTCGCATAGTTTGGACTCACCGAGAACCATTTATATTCTCCTGTATATTCCTTAGCTATTCCATCAAAAACAGGAATGCCCTCTTCCATACGGAGTAAATAATAATTCTCCTCGGCAGGGTTATCTTTGAGCGTTACCTGATAAATCGCATTCTGGCGAGCAGAACCAAAAGAGCCAGCTACCGTAGCATAGGTTACCCCCGCTTTCAAGACCTGAGCAGGCGCTGGCATGACCGTCTCAGCGCTTGCCACCCCATATTCCGGATAAGAAGCTTCCACACGGATACGATCCCCTTTCACCGGTATAAAATCAGACTTGAAATAACCTTTCGTGTTAAATGCCTCATCCCCCTCCTGAAAGCTCATACGCTCTTTAAAAACGCCATTCACGAATAAATTCACCTCGGCTTTATCCAAAGTCACGTTCGGATGATCATCCGTGAAAAACCAAGTACGGGAGACACTTACGGTTAAGGGTTCGCCGGTTATAGCGACACAGTTCACTACCAAGGTAGGATCCGGCCGTAAGGATTCAAGATCGATCTCCTTGATGCAAGACATCAAACCAAACAGGCTTACTATACAAATCGTATTTATTAGGATACTCTTTATCTGTTTCATCTTCCTAGAATTTATAAGTATATGATATGGAAGGTATGATAGGCATAATACCTATCAACTTAAAACAAGGTTTTGTTTTACCGCTATAGGGAGAAGAAGAACCCGGGACTAAGTTATTCGTTCGTTCCCAGTTATCACTTTTATAGACCATAAACGGATTCATCCGGCTATATACATTATAAATACTGATATTCCAGATGCCCATTCGTCCCTTCTTCTTCGGACGGTAAATATTAAGTCCCAAATCCAGACGATGATAAGCCGGCATCTGGTAATTATTACGACGTGTATACAAATCCACCACTTCCCCGGATGGTTCCCACCAGTTATTCATCTTGTATTGGTTGGAAATAGTAAGCGTACCAGCTTGCTCATAACTCTCCAACGACAAGGTCATGCGATTGCCGGAAGTATACGTCCAAGCAGCTGTCAGCTCCACCTTTTCCGATAGTTTATGCGATACCACGATATTCAGCTTATGCCGGTTATCGTAACGTGCCGGAAAGCGTCGCCCGTTATCGATCTCATCGAAACGCCGATCCGACCATGAAAGCGTATATCCTATCCAACCGGTCGTACGTCCGCTTTCCTTGCGAGCCAAGAACTCCACGCCATACGAACGCCCCTTACCGACCGCCATTTTTTCCTCCCAAGCCGCCGTACCGGGCAAGAAGGAATAGCCGTCTTTATAATCCAACAGGTTCTTCATCCATTTATAATACCCCTCTACCGAGAAACTATAAGAACGCATCAGATTATAATAGAAACCAGCGGAGACTTGATCACTGATTAAAGGTTTCAACTTACGGGTAATAGGCATCCACGCATCCGTCGGCAAATTTATATAACTGTTGCCCAATAAATGGATATATTGCCCCATACGGGCGTATGAGGCTTTGAAGCTAAGATCGTCACGTAGCAACCATCTCAAGGAAGCGCGAGGCTCCAATAAGGTATAAGCCTTCCGCTCCACATTGAACAGGCTAAACCGAAGCCCCGCATTCAAACGCAAGCTAGGTAAGACATTCCAATCATCCTCTCCGAAGACAGCCGCCTCACGGGCCCATAGCAGATCATTTGTATATATTTTCCCTATATTCGAAAACTCCAGCATACCGGAACCGGCTGCTTTCACCTCATTATACTCCGGGCGGAAACGGTGCATCAAGAAATCCCCTCCAAAACGAATCACATGCGACGTAGAAGGCGTGTAATCAAAAGAGGAACGGACGCCCATATCCAAGATAGAGGTAGAACTACTCGTTTCCGATGAAGAAGAGAGATAATTATCTTCTCCTTCCACACCATAATTATATTCTTTTGAACTCCGTACATTCGAGCGATACCGTGAAAAGACCCCGGAAACCCGTCCGAACAAACGGTTATTGAAGACATAAGTCCAGCCCAAGGTTCCCATCAAATTACCCCAACGCAGCGATGAATGGGTACCATCCGTATAAGGGACTTGCTCTTCTTCTGTTGAGAAATCCGTTCCCCCTCCTTTTAATACATCATTCCCGTTATATAAGCTGAAAAACATCCGGCTACGATCGCTGAAACGATGATTAAGCTTTAAATTCAAATCGTGAAAAGCGTAACGAAGATTTATTTTATGACCGTCTTTTCGAACCTTATTTGCTATCGCTATCGCTGGGGCAGAGAGTACATCCAGCCACGAGCGTCTAAGCGCTATCTGAAAAGCCGTGCGATCCTTGATGATAGGGCCTTCCAAGCTCAGATTACCGGAGATCAGCCCGATCGTAACGCTACCATGGTACTCTTTCATATTGCCCTCTTTGGTATGGACATCTACCACAGACGAGAGTCGCCCGCCATATCTCGCAGGGAAACCCGCCTTGAAAAAGTCCAGATTACGGATCGCCTCCGGATTGAAAGCGGAGAATAGCCCGCCGACATGATTGATCTGGTAAACCGGATTACCGTCTATCAAAAACAGATTTCCATCTTGGTCGCCGCCACGAACATATAAACCGGCCAGTCCCTCTGTCCCACTGGCTACACCCGGAGTCAGTTGCAAGGTCTTCACAATATCGGACTCACCAAACAGGGTCGGTGTCGCCTTGATCGTCTTCTGGCTAAACCCCATCGTTCCCATCAAGGTGTTATTTACAGACAAACGATCCCGCTCCGAAGCGGTAACTACCACTTCCTCCAGACGAGCGTTCGGACGCAACTCAATATTTAATATGGTATCCCTATCCAATTCCGTGAAATTAAAGGAACAGCTCTCATAGCCAATGTAAGAAGCATGCAAGCGGATATTCCCCGGCGGAAGCGTCAAACTGAAAAAACCATAGCTATTCGTAGCCGAGCCTTTCCGGCTGGCGACCTCATAAACAGAGGCTCCGATCAGAGACTCCGAGGACGCTTGGTCCCTCACGAAGCCGCTGATCGTTACCTGTCTCTGTCTACGCTTCAGAATCACGATCTTTCCACTCACCTTATACACGATCGGATACGACTCGAACAAGCGGGTCAAACAATCCGTCAATGCCTCATCTTTCACTTGGAAACTGATCTTCGGAAGCTCTTTCAACAAAGAAGACTCATACGAGAAGGTCACGCCCGCCTGCCTTTCGATCTCTGACAAGACCTCCGGCAACGAAACCTCCTTCATACGTAACGTAATCCGGGGATCATCCTTCGTCTTGGCTGATTGGGCCAAGAGGTCTGGAACAGGCATAAAAATCATCCAGCAAAAAATGGCTATAAGCCATTTATTCATCCACTCTGTCATCATTCTACTTTATTGAGTTCATTGATAAGACAGGATCTCCCGGAAATACCCCTATCAAGGAAAAGCCTTTTTTTCATACCTCGTGAACTTACCGCTTCATGATGTATGAACCGGCAAGCACAGGTCGTCAACGCGGGATGGGCTTATCCATCCCAAGGATTCCAATAAGGAGGCACCGTGTCTCTCGGCATCGTGATACGCAATTTATCCTCTTGATATCCGGCGACAATCCCAAAGCCGTTCTCCACATTCGAATACGTATCGGCAGGCTCTATCAACGCCCCGAAATTCGCGTCGCCGATCGTGATAGAGTACCCCCTCATAATCTTCATATATCGATAATAATCCTCGGAGATAGACAACAGGCGCACATCGTAATGAACGTCCATAGAAAGGGTATCACTCTCATACGAGTATTCAACAGGAAAAACAGAAACCTTAATAGCATTCGTATTAACCAGATCCTCCCCTCTAAATACACCCATACAGTAACGCCCATCCATCTGGCTCGTGATAGGACTACCTCCAAAAGACTGGAAAACAGGATCCTCATAATCCACGCTAAAACCAGAATAATACCAACTATATCCTCCTAAGCTACGGAAAGAGGTTACGGTACGGGTACTATCCCCCTTCCGGAAGTCCAAGATCTGCTCCACGATTAAACGATAATAGGAATCCGCCTCAACCCCGATTTTAACAGAGAAACGCAGATATTCGGCATAGTAGGCAGAAGATCGATAGGATAAGGTATCCACCTCATAAATCCGTGCCCGACCGGGGATACGAGTTTCCCCGGATACCGGCTCATACCCATCGGCCTCGGCCTCTATACGCAAACAATCCCCCTGTCTCACGAAACAACCGGGCAGAACATATTGCCCCCGTGAATGTATAGAATCTTCCGGCAGGTCATCATTGCGCATAAGACCTTGAAACTCATCATTGACATAGACACGGACTTTCGCGTCGGATAACTCAAAATCGGGAACGCTATCCATGATAAACCATGTTTTCGAGAGATGAGCACACACCTCCTTTCCGGGACATACCGATGCGTTCAGTACAATCCGATCCGGCAGATCCTCCAAATCAATCTCCACATCCCGAACGCAAGAGACCATCAATAATCCTAACACGAACAGGTAAGGTAAATATCTTCTCATAAGCTAGAATTTATAAGTATAAGAAACCGAGGGCATGCAATAGAACAAAATCGTCTCCTGTAGCACTACATGATATCGCTGATTTATATCCTGGTTTACCATAACCTCCGTCATGAAGGGATTCGGTTTCAAATACGTATTGTATATACTTATGTTCCAAATCCCCATCCGACCCTTCTTTTTATATCGATAAAAATTCACGCCCAGATCCAAACGGTGATAAGGAGACAATTGATAATTATTACGAGCGCTCAAACCTGAATTCATCGGTCTGTATGAATCTACTCCGGCATACCCGTTCTCTTTCTGATAAATCGGAGACAGATATTTATACTCCGGCAAGCTAATATGGTTTCCTGAGGCGAACACCCAAGCTCCCGTTAACTCCACCTTCCGGGATAACTTACGAGAAACGACCACATTCACCTTATGCCGGTTGTCGAAGCGAAACGGGAAATGACGCCCCTTATTCACGGAACCATCCGGAAACCACCGATCCGACCAAGAGAGCGTATACCCGATCCATCCGGTTGTCTTCCCATTTGTCTTTTGCGCCATAAACTCCACACCATAGGTCTTACCCTTTCCCAAACCGACCCGGTCTTCCCAACCGGAGAAATGTGTCTCAACCGGCCAATGATCCTTATAATCAATCAAGTTATTCAACCGTTTATAATACCCCTCGATCGAGAAATCATACATCCGTTTCAGATTATAATAAAGCCCGGCGGTAATCTGGTGAGAACTCATCGGAGGGACTTGCTCCGTCACCGGGACCCAAATATCCGTAGGCTGGTTCACATAGGTATTCGATAATAAGTGGACATATTGGTTCATCTTACTGTAGGATATCTTCGCCGATAGATCCGGACGAAGTAAATAACGTGCCGACAAACGAGGCTGAAAAGAATGATAGATCTCATTCTCTACATGAAACAAGGTATACCGCAATCCGGCATTCACCCGCAAGCGATCCGTGACCCGCATCTCATCCTCGGCAAACAAAGAGAACTCATGCCCTTTTATCAAGGAATAATCATACAAAAGCTCATATACGGGATTTACTAACGAATCGTTCACCCAAGACCGTTGCTGGCTATTCTCCGGGCGAAAATTATGATACAGGTAATCCGTGCCCATTCGTATCCGGTGATTCATTGAAGGACTGTAATCCACTGACAGCCGTACGCTCAGATCCTCCATCTCCGATTTATAACGGCTATCCCGCTTAATTGATTGCCGCTCTGCCCTATTTCCTTCGATTTCATACCCCTTCGCCTCTTGCCGGATATGCGAGCGAAAACGGCTGTAGCCCACCATTAGATTACCAAACAGCTTTTGCCCGAACACGTAGTTCCACCCTGCGGAGCCGATCAAGTTTCCCCAACGCCAGAGAAACATATCATCCGAATCCTCATGCTTCTCCTTGCTTCCCTGCCGAAAAGCATCTTGCCCCATATAAAAGCTCAAATAGGCCCGGCTACGTTCCGAGAAAGAATGGTTCACCTTCGCGTTTATATCAAAAAAGTGATAACCGAAACTCTCCTTGGTATCACTGTTCTTATTAATGATCGCCAAAGCCGTCCCTGTTATCAAATCCAACCACGTACGACGTACCGAGACATTAAACGAGGAGCGATCCTTAACAATCGGCCCCTCCAGATTCGCCCGTGCGGAAAGCAAACCCACGGAGATATTCCCGTGATACTCCTGCCGGTTACCGTCATTCATACGGACATCTACAACCGACGAGAGCCTTCCGCCGTATTCCGCCGGAAAGCTCCCTTTATAAAACCGGGTATTCTTTATCGCGTCCGGGTTGAACGCCGAGAAAAACCCCAACAAATGGTTCACATGATAGACCGGATTTCCATCCAGCAGATACAAATTCTCATCGGCCCCGCCCCCACGCACATACAAGCCGGTCATTCCCTCGGTGCCTACCGCCACGCCCGGCAACTGCTGTAAGGTCTTCACCAGATCCGCCTCCCCCAGCAAAGCGGGTATCGACTTCACCCGCTCGGCAGGTACGTCGATCACCCCCGCACGGCTACTCAATATCTCGTAGCGAGGCCGGGTCCCCCGAATAACGACCTCGCCTAACGAGGCCAATGACCTCAACGGGAAGTCGATCATCGTATCCCTTTGCAAATCGATCTCTATCTCCATCGCCTTAAAGCCCACATACGAGGCCCTAAGGCGAACCTTACCGGGTGGAAGTATCAAGCTGTAAAAGCCGTAATTATTAGACATCGTCCCTCCCCTCGAACTTTTCACCAGAACCGAAGCCCCCAACAAACTCTCATACGAGGCTGAATCCCTGACGAATCCACTGATCGTATATTGACGGGGCTTTCGCTTTAAGATGATATATTGCCCCGTAACCCGATAGATAATCGGTAATGGGGAAAATAAGCGCTTCAAGCAGTACGACAAGGATTCATCCCGGACCGACAGGGAAACCTCTGGCAGCTCTTTCAGCAGAGAAGACTCGTACGAGAAGAACAATCCGGTTTGTTTCTCAAGCTCCATCAATATATCCAACAGGGGAACCTGCCGCATATCCAACGTAACCGTCGGCGTAGGTTCGGGCATCTGCGCATATAGATGTCCCATCCAACCGGGAAGCAAAAGAATCCCTATCAGCCATACAACAATAGATCTCATAAATGATCTGATTTTATTTCTTCGAAGTGGAAACCAAACGTGCGTCCAATGTCTGGTTAACAACCTGCAAGACATCCTCCAAAGGCAGATTATTAAAAGTAGCGGTCAATCTCGCTCCCTCATTCTTTGTCTGGTTCGCAATCTTGACTTGATAATAATCACTCAAGTCCTCAATCACCTTATCCAGCGGTGTCTCCATAAAACGAAGTTGCCCTGTCCTCCAAGCTAACTTGTTCACGTCTTCTTCCGTCACTACCGTTATCTCCTTGTTCTCCATAGAATATTGAGCCGACATTCCAGCGGTAAGTATCACATTCTCCTTTTCCTCCCCGGCGGTAAAACATACCTTGCCGGTAACTACATTGACTTCCGTAACGGTAGGCTTCTCATCTATCTGGAAACTTGTTCCCAGCACCGTAACTTCCGTTTGGCTCGTTTTCACTGAGAAAGGGCGTGCCTCGTTCCTCGTCACTTGGAAAAAGGCCTTTCCATTCATCTCCACGGCACGCCTCTCTTTATCATATCTCTTCGCGTCATACCGGATCCATGAATCGCCGGCCAAAGCGACCAAGGTACTATCCGGAAGGTAAACATCTTTCATTTGTCCGGGGGCGGTAGTAATCGCAACCCAATCCGGGGCGTTTCTCTCTACCGTAAACCATGTCCCCAGACCTACGAGCACTAACACGACAGCGGCCGCCCCGATCCAATACCGGCGAAACGAGACCTTCCGGCTAATCACATGCTCAGAAGCGAACTTCTGCCATGCCTTATCCGGGTCAAGGCTTCCTTCCCGATAGCGTTTCGCTACGAAACGGATGCGTTGTTCCAATTTATTGTCATGCTCGTTATTATTCATAACTATTCCTTCTATTTAATAAGTCCTTCCAGTCTCATACCATTGGAATCCGACATTTGGGGCCTGCCCCTTCTTCAATGGAACTCCCACGCTCATACTCGGCGAGATCCTAGACGATACGCAAGATGAGAAAATCATCATCGACACCGCAAATATAAATACCCACTTTATACAAACCATCGCTTTCATCCTATTTTCTCTTTAAAATGTGTATCCCAAGGTAAAACTAGCCGTATGATAGTTCAGACCTATGTTATAAGCATATCCCTTGTATTGCTTATCTATACCCAGATCATAGCCAACCTTAAAAGCGACCCGTTTCACCTCTATACCAGCCTCTATGGTAGCTCCCCAGTCAAAACGAGGCGCTACCGCATATCCTTGGCCGGGATTAAACGGGTTATATGATATTTCCTTATTATAGGGCAGCTTTCCTTTTAAAGAATAATCACTTTCCTCATACGTCACTTTTCCTCCCAAGCCAACCGCCAAATAGGGACCGACCGCCAAATGTAACCGAACATCCTTACTTACCTGCCAATCGAAACGAGCCAAGATCGGTAATTGGATATATTCACGATGCTCCTTCTGACTGCGATGCCTTATACCTTCTACATCAAAATCCTTAATTCCATAGGTATCATAATAGAAGCCCGTAAAGCCGTAACCATTACCATAACCGTATCCCCACAGATTCAAATAATCACTGGAAACGGGATAGAGAAATATACTCGTACCTTCCCGTCCCCCATATGGACTCTCACTAGTTCCATAAATCTCACTATAAGAAGACAGCCCCTTCCCCCGTCGCACATAATACAAACCGGATTGAAGCGAGAACCAGCCCGATCCGAATGTATAAGAGACTGCGGCCCCAGCCTTAAAGCCTACCTTAGCGGCATCTCCCTTATACTTTGTCACGTTCATACCGGCTTCCGGCGTCACTTTCCATTGCGCTTGGGCCGAGATCACGCACGTCATCAACATCACAAATACCACCAACTTCCTCATATACTCTCCATGCTTTAATGAAATAAACAAGTAACCTTTATCTCTAAGACAGAGAAATATGAAAAACCCCCATTCCTTTCTATAAAATTTATCCGAAAAAGAACATATAAACACGGATAGCGGTCTCTCGCAAAGCTTTCAATGCCTTGCTCATCTGGTTCTCAACCGTTTTTACCGATAAATTCAATTCCTCCGCGATCTCTTGGTATTTCAAGCCATCCCGTTTGGATAACAAGAAAATCTTCTTCCGTTCGGGAGGTAACCGATCGATAGCATCCCACAGGCGGGCGTCACGCTCCGATCGCAGGATGTCTTCCTCTTCCGAGGTATCTTCTACGTCGGGTAACTGCTCGGTGGCCTCAGCGTTTACGGGTTGTGAGGTAAATGAAAGAGAACGGTTCCTCACCGCTTGATATAAATAAGCCTTGAGATTCCCGATCACATTACCAGCCCGGTTCTTATCCCATACATCCGCGAAGGCCTGTTGCACGATATCCTCGGCATCGTCTACCTGATCGGTATAACGAAGCGCAAACAAACACAAGGGCTTATATAAACTCTTGAAATGATGTTCAAATTCTTGGGTGGTAATAGCAGCCATACGTTTGTTATCTGTAACTATTCACCGCAAAGTAACAACCTTTTCTTTTTAACAAATCGCTTTTCAGGTTCTTTATAATGGTTTTAATAAAAAGAAAGCGTTTAAGGACTTATCCCTAAACGCTTTTTCTTATTTTTAATTAATAAGCATCAATATGGACGAAAACCGATAATCTGGCGTACCTCATTTAAAGTCTTAGAAGCGCTCTCACGAGCTTTCTCCGCACCCATACGGGCTACCTTATCCAGATATTCCGTATTGGCGGCCATATCCAAGATACGCTCACGGATCGGAGCGCAGAACTTATTGATATCCTCGGCCAACTGCTTTTTCATATCGCCGTAACGGATCTCGCAATTGTTGTATTTCTCATTAAAGAAATCATAGGTCTCTTTCTCGGAGACAATTTCCATCATCGTGAATAAATTGGCGATCGGCTCGGGCTTCACGCTATTCGGCTCGGTTGGTCCCGCATCGGAAACCGCTTTCATAACCTTCTTCTTGATTGTTTTCTCATCATCGATCAAGTAGATCGCGTTACCCTCACTCTTGCCCATCTTACCGGAACCATCCAAGCCCGGTACTTTCACGGACTTATCGCCCAAATGGAACGAAGCTGGTTCCGGGAAGAAATCTACTCCATAGGTAGAATTGAAACGGCGGGCGAAACGACGAGCCATTTCCATATTCTGCTCCTGATCCTTACCTACAGGAACCTTCAACGCCTTATGGATAATAATATCGGCGGCCATCAAGGTCGGGTAAGTCAACAAACCAGCGCTTACGCTATGTTTATTACCTTCATTAAAAATCTCTTTCTCTACATCGCCTTCACATCCTTCCCGGCTGATATGCAACTGCTGACGGGCCTTATCCTTAAAGGAAGCCGTACGCATCAACTCGCCGATACCGGCGTTCATATTCAAATATAGATACAACTCTACCACCTCCGGCACATCGCTCTGAATATAAATGGTAGCTTTTTCCGGATCGATACCACAAGCCAGATATTCCGAGAGGATCGTCTTTACGCTATTTCGTATATTGTCAGGATGCGGGTGAGTAGTCAACGAATGCCAATCAGCGATAAAGAAGAAGCAATTATACTCATCTTGCATCCGCAAGAAACTCTTTACCGCGCCAAAGTAATTGCCTAGATGCAGATTTCCTGTTGGTCTGATTCCACTTACTACTGTTTCCATGTCTTGTTATTTTTAGTTTTCAAGTGGCGGCAAAGATAGTAATATTCTCACAATATACATATATTATATGCCGCAGATCCTCCTAACCACCTATTATAACGGTGGGACATCCCAATACGATTTGCCCTCCGTGAGCTGTCGTATCTCCCATTCTGGCGGCAGGTTTACCGCAGATCATCACGGTGGAAGATCCTTTAATGATCGTATCCGGAGGGCCTACACAAACGCAATTATCTCCCATTACCGCCGCCGGTAGCTTGCCGATTAGAACAGTCGCCGCTCCCGGCCCTACAATAGGACCGCCTACATGGGGTATCGGTGATGGCCAAGCCGGGGTTTGCATAGGACATGTATGCATATCTGTCAATCTTGCTGCTGGAGGCATATTTATTACTTTTTAGTTAACGATTTATTGAAATGATGATCTACAAATATATAATATTTATCATGAATATACTACTTTTGCGCGCTAATATTTTTAATCATGAATGCAAAAGCAAAAGGATATGTTCTAGGGGCTATCGCCGCCGCGACTTATGGAATGAACCCCTTGTTCGCCCTACCCTTGTATAAAGCCGGTATGAATCCGGATTCAGTCCTGTTTTTCAGATATTTATTCGCGATCCCGGTATTAGGTATCATGATCAAAGCGAGAGGGCGGAACTTTAAGTTGAAACCCAACGAGATCGTTCCTTTAATCCTCATGGGGCTGTTGGTTTCCTTCTCTTCCCTAGCGTTATTCCAAAGCTATAATTATATGGAAGCAGGCATCGCCTCGACTTTGCTGTTTGTCTATCCGATCTTAGTGGCGCTGATCATGGCGTTTGTCTTCAAGGAGAAATTAACGTTGCAAACCTTCTTTTGTATCTTGCTGGCATTAGGCGGTATCGGCTTACTTTATAAAAGTGGCGACGGAACGACTCTTAGTTTAACCGGTGTCCTGTTGGTCATGGCTTCCGCTCTTTCCTATGCTATTTATATCGTAGGCGCGAATCGTCCGCTATTAAAGAATATCGCTACGTTGAAACTTACGTTCTATGTCTTGCTTTTCGGAATGACCTTGTTTTTAGTCCGTATAGATTTCGGCAGGAGCCTTCACATTGTCCATGATTGGTATTTATGGGGTAACCTGATCGCTCTAGCCATATTCCCAACCGCTATCTCTTTCCTTTGCACGACACTGGCGGTCCAATATATCGGCTCCACCCCGACGGCGATCCTCGGAGCCTTGGAACCGTTGACCGCCGTATTCTTCGGAGTGACTGTCTTCGGTGAATCATTAACGTTACGATTGTGTTGCGGAATCATCCTGATCATCCTAGCCGTTACCCTCATTATCGCAGGAAGTAACGTAACAAGCCACCTAGTTCGTTTTCGAAAGCTTTTCCCAAGGCTTCCGCTTAAGAAAAAGAACGCTAAATCATAAAATCACAATAGGTATCATTTCTATCCAGATACTATTTACGGGGCCATCGCAAATCTATGATAAATTCGTAAAATCATTTGTTACAATCAATTATTTTACATATGTTTGCGATAAACAATACGTATCCAATCATGATCACCAAGTTCTCAACATGCTTATTGTTCCTTGCCTTGCTCCTAAATAGTTGTCAGCAAAGGAATCAACCCACCTCTCCCCAATATGAAGCGGAGTATAATCGTTCGACGACTCCGGCCCTCATTGATATAGAAAAGGCGCTGGACCATCCGGCGATGTTGAAACTGAGTCAAATAGCCTCTAAGCTGGAATATTATAATGTTGGAGACGCTCGTTACACGGTAACACAAGCGATCGCTATTCCGGATAGCGACGCTTTCATCACATTCAATAACCCACGCATTTATTATCGTAAGCAAGGCATTCCCAGCAAACGATATGGATTTAAGGCCTTGGATTATAAATGGAACCATGGGATGAACAGCCTTAATCTATTTTACGACAAGAAAACAACCCGTATGTACTGCGCCTTGAGCGGCCTCGACCAAGACAATAAAAAAGATTCGACCACATTCAACGATATAAGGCCATGTATCGGGGAATTACCCACATTAGATACGATGCTGACCATTCAGAATTATATATTCCCCGAAAACCTGACTACCAAATATTCGATAAATGCGGATGCCAGTCAAATAGTAGGCTTCTCCTCCTCGGGATATATGCTTTGTGATTATGCGGAAGGCTCTAAAATCCCGAAAGGAATAACGACATTCAACCTTCGAGGAGATACGCTTTGCAAATTCATCCTTGCGGATACCAAGGATATTAACGTCTCTCCGGATACGATCACCCGGTTTCAAACCTTTTATTGGAATACGGATCAAGACCGAATGAATTTCTTGATTCCTTATCGCGATACGGTATACCAGCTTTCAAGTTCTCACTCGATCACCCCTTTATATGCGCTTCATAAAGACAATCAAGATAAACCGACCGGTCTTCGTTCTTTCTTGGAGAATCCGAATGGGCTATTTATGGGAGTCTTTCAAAAAGGTTCTCCCGCCATCTATAATTGGCTGGGATGGCTGGACGATTACAAACCGGTTATCACCCATCGAGTAGTCTATCTCAAGAAAGAGAAGAAAACATACGCCTTACCCAAAAGCTCCGGAGGATTTATCAATGATATAGATGATGGACTTCCGTTCTGGCCAGACGGACAAACCGATGACTGTGTTTATATGATTCGTACCGTCACCGAAATGCGTGAGACCGTTAAACGCACAGGCTCCTCCCGCCAAAAAGACCTAATCAAATTCTTAGACGATCCTAAAGTGTTCGAGAGGGATTATGTAATGATCGTGGCAAGACCTTGATGGATATTCAATAGATAAAGCCAAACATCCATAAAGGAATCATATTGCGGAAAGCATACTCTATGTCATCTTTCACCACATACCCATCCGCCGCTTGCTTGATCTGTTGCCGCGTCTTATTCTTTCCCCCAATCTCAAAGGTTCGGCCATCTATCTCAAAGTCTGAAATCGCAGAAGAAGTAACGAAGCATACGACTCGCATCCAAGATAGAAAAACCGTCTCACGCACGGAACCGATATCCGGTACCTGCTCCGACAACGCATAAGCCAGATTCGTATTATTCAGATAGATCTTCTCTACTTTCTCCAATAATTTCAAGCCCTGCGCTTTTTCTCGCAGTAAATTAACCAGACCTGCCTTCTCCAAATAACTCATGTAGTCGGGCAACACATTCCGGCTGATATCCAAATCTCTCGCCAACTTCGTATAATTTGGTTTGAAAGGGACACTTTGAGCTAATACATATAATAATTTCTTCAACTTTACGGCAGAAGCCACCGTCATATCCGCAAAAATCGGAATATCAGATTCCACCATTTGGTTAATCACGCTACGCAGACGCAAGAGATATTCCGTATCTTGAAAAAATGGATAATAACCTGTCGATAAATAATCATTAAATAATTTGAGTGGACGAGCTTCCTTATAAGGGAACTCAACCTTCCCAGCAAGAATCTCTTCCAACGAATACGATGGAAGCTGCCACCCCTGCGATATATTCAAATATTCCCGAAAAGAAAGTCCGGGTAATCTATACTCTACCTTCCTGCGACTTAAATCCGCACCACCTTTCTCCAGATCAAGAATAGACGAACCTGTATAGATAACTTGAAGACCAGGAATTTGATCGTATATATTCTTCACCTCCCTAGACCAATCCTTGTATTTATGAATCTCGTCAATATAAAGTTTTTTCCCACCCAGATTATAAAATTGATAAGCCATGTCGAATAACCGATACTTGGTAAAATAGAAATCATCCGCCGTAACATACAAAGACTCATCCTCACGATCATACAATTTGATATGCTGCAACAATAGGGTAGTCTTCCCAACACCACGAGCACCTAAAATCGCAACCAATCGGCTATCCCATGCGATCTGATCGTGAAGAAAACGCACGACTTCTGTCGAAGTATGCTCTAATTGAGTTCTAAAGGAACGAAATAAGGTCTCCATATCGATTCATGTTTAAAGGACAAATATACAAAATTGCACGATGCGATGTGCAATTTTGTATGAAAATTGCACATCGCATCGTGCAAATACCTTTATATAAATTGCCCTAAGGCTATCTGCTTAAAAAACGCCCTCGTCCCACTCACTATTAATTTACCACCTTATCCTTTCCTATAAATAATCAAAACATCTACAACATCTACAACTTCGCATATAGACATCTGGTTATATGATGTTTAACCCATGATTGCATATAAAAAAACATCTACAATAATCCGATCCTATCTACAATCACTTACGCTTTTTCACCACAAAACAGAACGATCTTCTTACACTCGCCGTATTTCATCACTTCAGCACTCTTCTTGATACCTATAAAGCATTATGTCTTATGCTGATATAGGTAGACACATTCAATAACAATAAAATGTGTAATTATTATGCGCAAAAAACATGAGCATTACAGCGAAGAAGAGAAATTGCATCTTCTTCATTCTTATTAT
>NZ_JAMOKU010000041.1:0-48067 GCF_023656845.1 Parabacteroides sp. Y3-G-102
CCTTCAGCATACGGAGCTTGAACTCCATGCTGTAATTTTTACGTTCTCTTAACTTGTTTGACATGTTACACACGTTCTTTTAATTGTTAATTACGTGTGAAGTAAATCTGTATCATGTCACTGGATAAAAACATGACTTTTTCACCCAACCAGCCACTTCTCGATATTGCGGGTCTCGGAAGAGAAGTTCACGCCGATCTTGAAGACTTCCCGGTCGTCTCCGGCGAAGGGTAGGGCGTAGCCTTTCTCCTCGATCTGCCGCAGGGCCTCCTCGGCGGTTCCGTTGAGCTTGAACTCCATGATATATACATAGCGATCGGTTTGCAATACGAGGTCTATACGCCCGTTCGAGGTATGGTACTCCACTTGCGTGTACAGGCCGACCAGCTTGAAGACGATGAAGAGGACGTTCCGGTAATGCAGCTCCGTGTCTCGCTCCGGCTTTTGCCCGGCGATCACCTCGTAGGGTGTGTCGGCGAAGAAGCTTTGGAGGCGGTGGAAGAAGGCGTCGTAATTGCCAGACCGTATCTCCCGAACGAACTGTCCGATCTCGAAGGGGGTCTTAGAGGCTTGTATGCTCGTATAGAAAGGAAGTAGGTATTTGACGAAACCTTCTTCCACCTCCTTGTTCGGGAAACCCAGTCGATAAATGCCAAACTCAGGATCATAGCCCTTGATGGTTAGATACCCGCTTTGGTAGATGACGGGTATGGGATTGTTCGAGGCGGAGTCGATGCTGTTCAGCACATCGGCGTCGGTCTCCGTGTTGGCCATCTCGTAGAGGTCGTAATGGGTGTGCTTGAGCAGCTCCACGAGGTAGGAGGGTGTTCCGGTCTCGAACCAGTAGTCACCGAATTTCCTTCTGGCGAAGGTGTTCAATAAGCTGAAAGGATTATACATACCGATGGAGTTCTCCACGAAATGGTAGCCGTCGTAGCGGTCCTTGAGCTTTCGGCTGGTTTCCTCGCAGGTCATATCTTGCGTGTCGGCCAGTTCCTTCAACTCGTCTTCCAGATAAGTATGGATCTCTTTCTCGGTGATGCCGCATATCTCCACGTAGCGTTCGTCCATTGATAGGTCCATTAGGTTGTTGAGGTCGCTGAACACGCTCACCTTGCCAAACTTGGTCACGCCGGTCAGGAACGCTAGGCGGATATATCCGTCCATGCTCTTCAGAACGCCGTAAAACGCTTTCAGTATAGAGCGGTAGGCCTCCTGTAACTCCAGATTCCCGATCGCCTGTAGCAAAGGCTTGTCATACTCGTCTACCAGTATGACCACTCTCCGTCCTGTTCTCTCATAGGCACGGCGTATCACGCCGGTGAAACGATCGGATGGTGTTATCTCTCTCTCGTCTTTCCCCCACAGGTCTTCCCAAAGGTTCAGATAACGTCGTAATATACTCTCTAATGCCCCAGGGTCAGAATATCTCTCCGCATTTAAATCCAAATGTAAGATGGGGTATCTTATCCAGTCTTTTTCCAATTTCTCCATTGCCAGTCCCTCGAACAGCTCCTTCTTTCCTTGGAAATAGGCCTCCAGCGTGGACAGCAACAGGCTTTTCCCGAAGCGTCGGGGGCGGCTGAGGAAATAATATCGTCCGGTTGTTACTAATTGGTAGATTAGGGCGGTCTTATCAATATAGAGATAACCATCTTTGCGAAGGCTCTCGAAGTTCTGTATGCCGATGGGATAAATTGTCTGGTTCATATCGTCCTATATTTTATGCGACTTATAAGCAAAGTTACATAAAATATAGGAGAGGAACCGTATCTTTAGAAGTAAATTTTCAACAATAATATCTTACTATGAAGTCGATTTATAACTCACTGATAGTAAGATGGATAAATATGCTTGTCGGATTTACGTAAAAACACGTACATGTTTTCACGGATTCACGTACGTGTTTTTGGGAATTCACGTACGTGTTTTCCGAAAAACATGTACGAATAAAAAACAAGTCTGGAAAAATAGACAATAAGTAAGAAGTTTTTATTCCTTATACTTAGCCACCATAATCACGGGGTTGGATTCCTCATTTAATCCCGCTGCGATCTCATTCAAGCGGCCTTTCAGCTTACCTCTCCCGTAGGCTTCCACCAACTCATTGGCTTCTAGTTTCTTTATGAAAGCGATCCCATCGTTATTGATGATCTTTAGTATTCCGTGTTCGTACCACATATCAACGGGTGTCTGATCTACGAAATCGTTATTATATACGACACACTCAAAGATAGCGTCCTCTTGTTTATCATATACCAAGTCGGTTCTGGGGAATCCGGTTTCTTTCTCAAAATCCCATTGTTTCTTTGTTGTTTGCATGAAATAATACCGGTCGGTAAGAATACTTGGATAAAGAAATACTTCCGGGGCCATAGAGCGGATAGGTGGAGTCCTTACGATAAAGGGTTTGATAGAGTGATCTTGGGAATAACTATAAATCGTATCTGTAGATGGCTCTATTAAGACCCAACTTCCATTTTGGGAAATTAATTCGGTATTACGAGGTCCTGCGGACCAAATTCCTTTTGATAAAAACGGTGATATCTTATGCTCATAAGGGAGTTCGATTTCCTTGACAATGCTCCCGTCTTGTTTGGACAGGAGCCAAAATGCGCTTTTTCTCAGATTTTTATAATTGCCAATCTCATCGTAGCAGATTAAGTTGTCTTGATCGAAATTGTATATCTTCCCGCTATTGAAATTAAAATCTTTATCGTATTTTAAAGTTCGCTTAAAGTTTCCGGACAGGTCGTATACGATAAACTGGCTCGAATAGTAGTTGTTGATAAACAGCTCACCTTTCTCCTCATCGAGGGCAATAGACCCGATATTCGTGTATTCTTGGCTACCTTGGCCGCTGCGGTTGATTTTTCTCTGGCCTTTTCCGGTCCGGTCGAAGATAAATATATCTCCGTCTTGTCCGTTCTTGTTTCTAAGGATTATGAGATTTTTGCCGATGGCTTGCATGCTGGCTGAGGTTATGAATTCCTCATTCGTTTCTAATGGGATGTATTCCACATCCAAAAAGTCTTGAAGAATCAGTTCCTTCTTCGGATAATTTGCCGTGATATCCACGGTTAAAAAGTCGTTAGCCGGTTGCTTACCACTTTCGCATCCCGTTATCAGGAACAGGATCATCGCAGAGATTGTGAGTATAAGTTTCATGGTAGTATGTTTTTAAAGGTGTCCCTTTAGCAAACATATGCTTTTCTCACTGTTAGAAAAATATTTTATACATCTATTTTCGTGAATGTGTTGTTTAACATTATCTTTGCAAGTCAATGAACGTGAATATGGAAGATGATTTTGATATAAGGGATGCCCGGATGCCGGAAAACGAACGAGAGTACGAGAACGTGCTTCGGCCGCTTTCGCTCCGTGACTTCAGCGGGCAGGCGAAGGTGGTGGAGAACCTGAAGGTGTTCGTCATGGCTGCCCGCATGCGTAAGGAGGCGCTGGATCATGTGCTTTTGCATGGACCTCCCGGGTTGGGAAAGACGACGTTGTCGAATATTATAGCGAACGAGTTGGGGGTTGGTTTCAAGGTCACGTCGGGGCCGGTGCTGGATAAGCCGGGAGATCTGGCCGGGGTATTGACCTCGCTGGAGAAGAACGACGTGCTTTTTATCGATGAGATTCACCGGTTGAGCCCGATCGTGGAGGAATACCTGTATTCCGCTATGGAGGATTACCGGATCGATATCGTGATCGATAAAGGACCAAGCGCTCGCTCGATACAGATCGATTTGGCTCCGTTTACATTGATTGGCGCTACGACCCGTAGCGGCTTGCTGACTAGTCCGCTGCGTGCCCGTTTCGGCATCAATATGCACTTGGAGTATTATGATATGGAGACGCTGACGAAGATCGTGCTCCGTAGTGCTAATATCTTGAATGTAAAATGTGAGTTGAACGCCGCTAGGGAGATCGCTTCCCGTAGCCGGGGTACGCCTCGTATCGCCAACGCTTTATTGCGCCGTGTGCGTGATTTCGCTCAAGTGAAGGGGAACGGAGATATCGATAAGGCGATCGCTTGCTTCTCTCTGGAGGCGTTGAATATAGACCGGTATGGCTTGGATCAGATCGATAATAAGTTGCTGACGACGATCATTGATAAATTCCAGGGAGGCCCGGTCGGATTAACGACGATCGCCACGGCTTTGGGCGAGGACCCCGGAACGCTAGAAGAAGTGTACGAGCCTTTCTTGATCAAAGAGGGCTTTATCAAACGCACGCCCCGTGGCCGTGAGGTCACCGATTTAGCTTATACCCATCTGGGACGTAGCCGGGTGGGGGAACAAGGTTTTTTATTTGATTAGACAGATACGATATGGCAGGAGGAATGAAGCGGCTCGCTAAAGAGACAGCCGTTTATGGATTGAGTAGTATAGTGGGGCGTTTCCTGAATTGGATGTTGGTGCCGATGTACACACGTGTGTTGGCCGGGACAGGGGATTATGGGATCGTGACGAATTTATATGGTTGGACAGCCCTGTTGCTGGTCTTGCTTACTTATGGCATGGAGACGGGTTTTTTCCGCTTCATCAACAAAAAAGAGGAGCAAGAGCCGATGCGGGTGTATGCTTCCGTGCTGTATTGCTTGCTGGGAAGTTCGGCGCTGTTTAGCGTAGCGGTTTTCACCTTGTTACCATCTATTAGTGCCGGCTTGGGATATGGCAACCATCCGGAGTATATCGGGATGATGGCGGGTATCGTGGCGGTAGACGCTTTTTGTTGCATTCCGTTCGCTTATCTTCGGTATAAGGGGAAAGCATGGCGTTTCGCCGGGATTAAGTTGCTGAGTATTTTCTTGAATATTATCTTGAATATATTCTTCTTGATCACTTGTCCGTGGTTGCATACGCACTATCCGGAGGCGATAAGCTGGTTCTATCGTCCGGATTATGGGGTAGGCTATGTATTCGTGGCGAACGTGTTTACGACACTGATAACCTTATTGCTTTTGATCCCGGATATCTTGCCGGGCATACGGGCGAAAGTAGACGGAACGGTATTGAAACAAATCTTGCGTTATTCCTTCCCGATCCTCATTCTAGGTATTGCCGGTATCTTTAACCAGACGGCAGATAAGATCCTGTTTCCATTCTTGTTTGATGATAAGGAGTATGCGAACGAGCAATTGGGTATATACGGCGCATGCTTCAAGATCGCCGTGGTGATGGTGATGTTCACGCAGGCTTTCCGGTATGCCTATGAGCCGTTTATTTTCGCTAAAAACAAGAGCGATGATAATAAGAAAGCCTACTCGGAAGCGATGAAATATTTCATCATATTCGCCTTGTTTATCTTCCTCGGGGTAATGTTCTATATCGATATCTTGAAGTACTTTGTCGGGCCGGCCTATTATCCCGGATTACGGGTAGTGCCGATCGTGATGCTGGGCGAGTTGTTCTTCGGTATTTATTTCAACCTCTCCTTATGGTATAAGCTGATCGACCAGACACGATGGGGCGCCTATTTCTCCACGATCGGATGTGTGGCCACGGTCTCTATCATCTTGCTGTTCGGTCCCTCGTACGGTTATATGGCTTGTGCGTGGGCATCGTTCTTTTGTAATTTATTGATGATGCTTTTATCCTATTTTGTAGGACAAAAGAAATTCCCGATCGAGTACGACTTGAAATCCGCGTTTCTTTATTTCGGAGTGGCGACGGTGTTATACGTGGCAGGCATGGCACTGCCGATACAGTCTGAATGGCTCCGGTTGGGATACCGCACGATCTTATTAGGCGTATTCATCGCATTTATGATTAAAAGGGATTTACCTTTACGAGAACTCCCGTACGTAGGACGTTTCTTTCGTTAATCGGTAAGTTCGGAGGGCTTGGACGGCGTGGCGATTGGCATCGTGATAACGAAGCGTGAGCCTTTCGTATAAGACGGATCTGTCTTTATCTTACCGTTTAGCCGGTTAACGATCAAGCGACATAGGTAAAGCCCCAGGCCAGAGCCGGGAATGAAATCATTGGTCTTCGTGAAACGCTCGAATATCCATTCCTGTTTGTCTTGAGGGATGCCGCAACCCGTATCTGTTACCGATAGGGTCACTAGATTGGCTCCGCTATCCAGATGGTATGAAAGCGTGATGCTTCCTTTCTCCGTGAATTTATTCGCGTTTGCCAGCAGATGCGAGATGATCAAACTGAAATAAGCACGGTTGGTCAAGACCATATCATTCTCCTTATCGCCTTCCACCACATAGTTGATCTCCGGCTTCTCTTGATATTTCTTTACCTGTTGCATCTCATGTAAACAAAGCTCATGGATACGTGTGGGAACAAGAGGAAGGGAATCATTGCCGCTATCAAGCTGGGCGATCTCAAGGAGATTGTTCAGCATGGAAGTCAAGTGGTAACAGTTTTCATAGATAATACGGCTGAAAGCCTGTTTCTCGTCCATGGAGATATCGTCGTTGGTGATGAGTTCCGAGAAACCGTTGATTGCGTTTAAGGGAGTCCGTATCTCATGCGACATATTCCGGATGAAGGCGGTCTTCATCTCCTCGCTTTCTTGTGCTTTCTGGTTCGCTATCAAGACCAGCTCGTTAGACTTCTGCAATGCCCGATAGAGGGATCTCATTTTGCCTAGCCGGAAAAAGATATAGAACACGGCGCATAAAGCTAGAAGCAATAAGGATATATACAGGTAATTCTCTTTCTTGCTTTTCTGTAATTCCAATTCCAATGATCTCTTTTCGATCACCAACTCGTTCGCCCCTTTCTCGATCTCCAGATTTTCCATTTTCTTCCTGAGTTCTTGCATACGTAAGGTGTCTAGCAATACAGCGTATTCCTTGGATGTCTCATAGGCTTCCTTGTACATCCGGAGGCTGTCGTAAGCGGCAGCTTTCGCGGACACATAGGCGATTACATGTTCCTTGTAAAGCGGTATCTGTTTGGAGAAATTGATCAAAGAGTCACTGAACTCAATGAATTTCTTATAGTCCTTAATACCTAGGTAATAATTCGATGAGGTGTAGTAGAGCTCATACTCCGGGGCGGCGCTAGCTGATTCCGGATAAGCCTTCAGCAGATTCATGAACTTACGGTAATAAGAGGTCGCCAAATCCTTTCCAATAGCCTCGGCGCTAATGGCAAGGTTTGAATAAGCGCTTAATAATTGACGTTTGTTGACTGCGTAAGGACGTTTCCTCATCTCCGGGATGTTAGAGTAACCTAAGATCGTATTTAGGTAACGGGTAGCATATTGTCCTCGTTCTTGAGGGTTACTCGCATAAGCGCATAGCATGAAATAGGTGTTAGGCAAGAAATTGTACGCATATCGTAGGGGCAGTTTTTCCGCCTCGGCCAGAACATTGTCGAAATATTCTCTTCCTTGCTTAAAGTCCTCCTTAAGCATATTTTCTTCCATAATGCTGTTGCTGACAGCCATACCAAGTATATAATTGCAGGCTATTTTCTCGTAGGGAGACAATTTATCAGGTTCTTCCAGCTTGAATAGGCAATTCATGAGGACTTTCTTTCTCGGTTCACCGGATGTGTAGAATATGACGCGCGTATCTTGTATCATTTTCATGAACGACACGAGGCTGGCTCTGGCTTCTCCTTTTAGCTCCTGTTCGGCCTTGGCGATGTAGATATTTGCGCTATCGGTTTGGTCCGTGTTGATATAACGTCGGAGAATCTCGGTCAACGCCGCTTCCTTATAGTAATTGTCATTCGCTTTTAAGGCCTCCTGATAGAGTTGTTTAGCGTTTACTAATATGTCATCGTTTCGTGAGATATCCATTAAATTGGTAAGGATTTCCAGTCTAGAGCGTTCGGAGGTTGCTTTTTTCAAGGCGCTTTTAAGCGAGTCTGGCGTTGTCGTTTGAGATGAAACGACAAAGGACATAAACAATAAGCATAAAAGCATTAGATATCGTTTCATACAAATAGGATCTCTTTTTGTTGTGTTACAAGTGCAAATATACGTAATCTCACTATAAAAAAACGATTAGATAGTTAGAAAAACAAACAATTGAAATATCTTTGCATAAATATGGGACAAGATTAATACCGCATGGAAAAAGGATTGCTACATAAACAGATTATGGATTTTTTTGTCCGTAATTTCGACGTCAGGCAGGAAAAGGAAGATGAGCTGGAGACGATAGAATCCATTAAAAAGGGGATAGAGTTTAAGGGGACGAACTTATGGGTACTTATTTTCGCTACGTTTGTCGCTTCTCTCGGGTTAAATACCAACTCTACGGCAGTGATCATTGGCGCGATGTTGATCTCGCCGCTGATGGGACCGATCATGGGATTCGGCTTGGGATTGGGTATCTCTGATTTCGAGTTGATCAAGCGGTCGTTCCGTAATTTTGCCACGGCTACGGTCTTCAGCGTAATAACGTCTACCTTGTATTTTCTCATATCACCGATCAGTGAGGCCCAAAGCGAGTTGCTTGCCCGTACGCAGCCCACGGTATACGACGTGTTGATCGCTTTCTTTGGCGGTCTGGCGGGAATCGTGGCGAGCTCTACGAAAAGCAAGGGAAACGTGATCCCGGGTGTGGCTATCGCTACGGCGTTGATGCCTCCGCTTTGTACGGCGGGATTCGGTTTGGCGAGTGGTAATTTATATTACTTTTTCGGCGCTTTCTATCTGTATTTTATCAATACGGTATTTATTAGCTTGGCTACTTATGTGGTGGTACGTTTATTGAAGTATCCGAAGAAAGTATTCCTGGATAAACAACGGGAAAAGATCGTGACCCGCTATGTCGGTATTATCGTATTCTTTACGATCGTACCCAGTCTTTTCTTGAGTTATAACTTAATCCGTAGCAGTTATTTTAATGAGAGGGTACGAACGTTTGTCACCGAAGAACTGAGTTTCCCGAATACGCAAATATTGAGTAAGGTGATTACGGATACAAGCGAGAAGAAAGAGGTAAAAGTGGTGTTGATCGGACAAACCGTACCAGACGAGATGATCGCGAACGCAAAAGCCAAAATGCCAAAATACGGATTGAAAAATGTCCATTTGATCGTACAGCAGGGCTTTGGCCAGGAAGCGACGGATATCAACGAGCTGAAGAGCCTGTTGATGCAGGATTTGTATAAGAATAGCGAAGAGGTGCTGCGTGTGCAAACCATCCAGATCGATTCTTTAAAACGGCAGGTTGACAAATACCAGAGTTATGGGCGCCTGACATCCGAGTTGATCCCGGAAATGAAAGTGTTGTTCCCCTTTGTGGTAGAGGCTTCTTGCTCGCATACCTATATCGTGAATACGGAGACGGCGAAACCGGATACGGTCATGCTGGTTTATCTGAAGAGTAAGACGAAGGTGAAAGAGGTTGAGCGTAAAAAGATTACAGAATGGTTGTCGGCCCGTGTCGAGGTAAAAAACATTAAGTTACTAATCGAATAATTTAGACTAATAAGAGAAGAATGAAGTTGATGAAAAGAGTGTGGGCGGCTTTGTTGCTTTTAGCCGCTTCCGGCCAGTTATATGCCGATGAGGGCATGTGGGTGCTGAAGGAATTGAATAAGCAGAATTTGGCGAGAATGGCCGAGTTGGGTTTTACCCCATCCTATGATCAGTTGTATAGTGAGACGGATCCTTGCGTGGCGAACGCCGTGGTAATCTTCGGTGGCGGATGCACGGGTATTACGGTTTCGGACGAGGGCTTGATCTTTACGAACCACCATTGTGGTTTCGGTTCTATCCAGCAATTGAGCAGCGTGGAACATGATTATTTGAAGGATGGTTTTGTATCCCAAAGCAAGCAAGAGGAGTTGCCGGTCCCGGGTTTGTCGGTACGTTATTTGAAAGAGACGGTAGACGTGAGCGATCGTATTAACAGCCAGATCGCCGGTATAGAGGACGAGTTCCAGCGTTTATCCGCCGCCGATTCTATCGGTCGTGTGATTTGTGACTCTGTGGGTAATAGTGAGTTCCAGGCAGCCGACGTGGTTCCTTTCTATAACAATAACAAGTATTTCTTGGTCGTATATGACGTATTTCGTGACGTGCGCATGGTGTTCGCTCCGCCTAGCTCTATCGGTAAGTTCGGTGGGGATACGGACAACTGGATGTGGCCCCGCCATACCGGTGATTTTTCCGTGTTCCGTGTGTACGCCAACGCGGATAATAAACCGGCGGAATACAACGCGGATAATAAGCCTTATACCCCGAGATATGTAGCGGAGGTGTCTATGCAAGGTTATCAAGATAAGGATTATGCCATGACAATCGGTTTTCCGGGAAGCACGGATCGTTATTTGTGTTCTTGGGGCGTGCAACAGCGTATCGAGAATAGTAATAAGCCCCGTATCGAGGTGCGTGGCATCAAGCAGGGCATCTGGAAAGAGGCTATGTCGGCTAGCGACGCCGTACGTATCAAATATGCCTCCAAATATGCGGGAAGCTCCAATTATTGGAAGAACTCGATCGGTATGAATAAAGGATTGGCGAATCTAAACGTGATCGAACGTAAACGTGCGGAGGAGACGGCCTTCGCTGATTGGGTAGCGAAAGATCAGGCCCGGGGCGCTAAATATGGCGAGGTCTTGAATTTGCTGGAAAAAGGATATACCTCGACCAATAAGTATAGGGAGGCGTTGACCTATTTGAATGAGGCGTTTTCCAGTGGAGCGGAGATTATTCGTTTGGCTCGTATGGTGCAATCGGTGGATATAAACGGAGCTACTCCGGAAGAGATTACTGTCTTTTTAGAGGATCGTATCCAACCGTTCTTCAAGGATTACGAGCCGTCTTTGGATCAGAAGGTATTGGCCGCGATGATGAAGATCGCGAAAGAACGTGTATCTTCGGAGTTCTTGCCGGATATTTATACGAGCGTTGATAAGAAGTATAAAGGAAATTATGAGAAATATGCGGCGGATGTATTTAAGAAGACTTCCTTATTGTCGTACGACAAGATCGCCGAGATGTTGAGAAATCCGAAGCAATATGAGAAATTGAGAAAAGATCCGGCGGCGGAACTGAGCTTGTCCGTATTGGTGTCTATCTTCCAGTTACAGCAGTTGATGGGTGATGCGGAGTATGATATCGCTAAGGGAGAACGTTTGTATTTCGCGGGCTTGAAGGAGATGTATCCGGAGAAAGCTTTGTCTTCCGACGCTAATTTCACGATGCGTTTAAGCTATGGTTCTATCGGAGGGTATCGTCCTTATGATGCCGCATGGTACAATTATTACTCAACGGATAAAGGTATCCTAGAGAAAGAGGACCCGACGAGCGATGAGTTCTGGGTACAACCGGAGATACTGGATCTGGTTCGTAGCCGTGATTTCGGACCTTACGCAAATGAAAAAGGGGAATTGCAGCTGTGCTTCCTCTCGAACAATGATATCACTGGTGGTAATTCCGGTAGCCCGGTATTCGATAAAAACGCCCGTTTGATCGGACTTGCTTTCGACGGTAACTGGGAGGCGATGAGTGGTGATATCGCTTTTGAACCGGATTTGCAACGTTGCATCGGCGTAGATATCCGCTATGTCCTTTTCATGATCGATAAATGGGGTAAATGCCCAAGGTTGATTGAGGAGTTGAAGCTGGTTCGATGAGAGAAAAAAGAGATGGGCATCCATGATTTCCGCGGATGCCCATTCTAAGGAGCTAATAATGCCCATTGTAAGGTGCTTTGAATGCCTATTCTAACAACCTTACGATGGGCATTGTAATATCCTATACGATAGGAAAGTTCTAAATGCCTAATTTAGACTTGATTGCCTTTGGTATCGCATCCTTATGTACCATGATATAGATCGTCTTGGCACGGACAAAACTATCGGACATGTTCAAGTAACCTCCGAAAGTATTACGCTCGGTTCCCCAAGAGTTCTTCGTGATATAATATTTCGTACCGTTTTGATCCTTGGCGATGCCGGTAAGGTGCATCAAATGATCGTCGGTCGTGACGAATGTCTCGAAGCCTTCTTGACGGACTTCCGGAGTAACGTTTACTTCCGGGAAAGGTTTCTCGAATTTGTAGACTTCTTCCAGACGTTCCTTCTCGTCCATTTTCTCAAAGCGGGCACGGTCGGTAGTAGAGTAATCATCTACTTTCTTCACCTCCGGGTTGATAGCTACACCGTTCTTGAAAGAGAAACCTTTCTCGCTCACGTCGCCATCCCAACATACCGTGTAACCATTATTTAAAGCATAATCCGCGACTTGCATCATCTCATCCAACGGGAGGTTATACATTTGCGCATGTTCCCAGTTATCGGGAACCTCTACCTCGAATTTCTGGTAATACGGATGATGCGTGAAGCTTGTCAGCTCGATATAATCGTCCATATTCAACCCTAGGGAGGCGGCGAATGTCTTCGGGGTATATTCCTTGCCTTGATAAGTGAATTTCTCCGGAAGCTTGCCTAGGTAGGTATCGAATAGGTTATCGATTAGTTTGTAATATTCCGGGCTGCGTTTCTTCATGTCCACAGCTGTCGTTGCGATCGCCTTGATGTATTTTACCATCTCGGCATGATTGTGCCGGTCGGAATCGTAGTTGATACCCGAGTACACCTCTTCCGGAACGATACCTACTTGGTTGAAAGCGTTCATGAAGGTGTGGGAGAGACTTCCTTGACCGATATTACCTCTACCTTGGCGGACATAATTATCCTGCAACTGGTTCATGTATTTCTGGCGGACGATAAACATCTCGGAGAGATCGTACGTCCCTTTTCCCATACGGAGTAATTCCGACTCCATGAAAGAGGTCGTGGCGAAGCACCAACAGGTTCCCGTGGATGCTTGATTCTTGACTGGCGTGGCGGGTACCTTTACTACATCCGTAAATTGGTAGCCTTGAGCGAATGTGCTCAAGGAACCTAACGCTAAGGCGCATGATAGAATGAATGTTCTCATTGTATATGAATTTAAGTTTATATTATTATTGTAGAGACGGGGTGTGCCTCGTCTCTACTATCGGATGTGGTGATTAGAAGCCTCTTTCGAATTGGGTCCAGAATGAGTCTCCCATTTCTCTCCAGCGTAGCATCGTGGCTCCGGCGAAATCGGCGGTATATCCGGTTAGGTATTCTTTTGCGGCCTCCTCACCTTGTTGGGTAAGAATCTCTTTGTAACGGCTCTCTACGAAAGGAAGTTCTGTCTGCCCTTTCTCCGTAAAATGGGCGATAGATGCTTTCATACGATCTTTAGTCGCTCCCCAACGTACGGTAGCGAGTTTATTGGCACGACGGAAAGCCCATACGGCGGCATCTTCCCGGTAACGGTGCTGTCCGCAAACCTTGAAGCAAGCCGGGAGATCTTTCGTCCCACAGAAGATGGGGATGCGGGGGCTTTGTCCGGGATTATCATAGGCCATCCAAACCACGCCGCCTACCGCATTGGGTAACCAGTCACGTAACTGGATCACGGTAGAGTAGGAGCATTGTGGTACGGCAACCAAACGGTAGCTTTTTACGGCGTCCGGTTTTAACCCATTCAACATGTTCACCATATCCCGAGTCATCCAAGGATTGGCTACCGGACTGATAACCGTATCGGTCTCGTTACTATCTTTTTTCTTTACGGCTACTTTCAAGTTCTGGGTCATATCGTATTCCGTACCCTCGTACGTTTCGGAGAGGAGAGCCATCACATCCGTTACGGATACTTGCCGGTCCGGTTTTACGCTGATGGGAAGTTCTTCCGCGTCATACGATAAACGTAAGGAAGGCGCTAATTTATTCAATATAAAGAACTCACGGATACTGAATGATTTCAGTTCACCGGCATAGTTCCCACCGGCATACGCTTCCCAGAAACGGAACGGTTTCTTTCCGTCCCAGAAGCCCATGCGCTTGGCTACCTCGAATACGTTGGCGGAAGCCATGCAATTGTCCGTATCTTTCGGATCGACCTTAGAGATACGCGGGATATTCGCCGATACGCCTACATGATCGTCGGGGATACGGATCGCCGCCCATACGCCACCGATCTTATCCGGACCCTCGCCGAAGACCTCGAAATGCCATACCTCTTTCGGATCCGCTATCGTAAGGCACTCGCCCCAGTCGCCATATCCGTATTTCTCGATCAACTCGCCCATCACACGGATGGCATCACGGGCGGTCGTGCAACGTTGTAAGACGATTCGCTGAAGTTCCTCGATCATGAACATACCTTTCTTGTTGACAAGGGCTTTCCGGCCGGTGATTGTTGTTTCCCCGATGCCTAGTTGCTTCTCGTTCAGGCAAGGATAGGCCGTGTTGAGGAATTGATACGTAGACTGCGCTTCGGGCAGTGTTCCTTTCGTTATCATCCCCCGGGTTCCCTCGGCATATTCGGTATGCATACGTCCGGTATAGACCGTGGTTGTCGTATCGTGATCGTACGAGGCGGAAGGTACGATATCCATCCAAGTGCGGTAATTGCTATCGCAGGTGTGGCTAGTCATCACGGAGCCATCCGCCGAGGCTTTTTTACCGACCATGATACTCGTACAACTCTCCGGGTTCAAGATCGGCTCCGGATACTGGATTTGTTGCGCTACCGAAACGGATAGGCTGGCGCAAAGCATAAGAACATAGGTAAAAAGTTTCTTCATCTTTCTTGTGTTATTTAGATGTTTGTATCAATTAAATTTGTAGGCCGCTTTTCGTACGTCTTTTACGGATTTGAATGGCTTATTGGGTTTTAGATGCTTGGCGAGGAACTGGTAGATGCCGAGTCGTATCTCGGAAGCTTGTTTCGTGTCGGTCCGGTCGAAGCTATGGGCACCGGGAGCACGGTCGAATATTTTGTAGTCGAACTTCTTTCCTTCGGCCTTGAGAGCGCGTATCATATGCTCTACTTCCACTACGTTCACGTCATCGTCGCTAGTATTGGTATGGATGAGCAGGGGATCTTGTAGTTTTTCCGCGTGCCAGACCGGTGAGCGGCGTTTGTATTCCGCCATATCCTCCCGGGGAGTCTTCCCGATATGGCCTTCGTCGGAGAAGATTTTCCGATAATCATCGGTGGAATATCCCATGCGCATGATCACGTCGCTTACCGGTACTCCGGCGAAACCGCATTTATATTTACCGGGGTAGGTGAAGAGGTTCATCAGTGTGATCATTCCCCCGTGGCTCCATCCCATGATACCGATACGATTGGCATCTACGATATCGAAATTCTCTACCATATAATTACGACTAACGTAGACATCCTCGTTTTCCAATCCTCCGTAATCGATATTATCGTAAGTAGCCTTGCCATACCCCGTGCTACCCCGGTATTCAGCGGAGACCACGATGTATTCCTGGGCGATCAGTTCCCGGACGATATGGGCGTAATACGTGTTGAAATCCGCATGTACACCACTATGCGGGAGAACGATCAAAGGATATTTCTTGTCGGGATCCACACTTTTAGGGATGAAGATATAAGTCCAGAATTTCAGTTCGTTTCCGGCGCTCATCCCGGTAGGATTCGTTTCTTTCCAGCGGGCGGGGCCGCAAAGGTAGACTTTGTCGATATGGGCGATGTCGCCCACTTTCTCGTACCATAGGAGGTCATCTACCTTCTTTACGACTTGGTCAAAATCATGTTGGTAGTTTTGCGCTATGGCATAGTTTGCTCCGAATATAAAGAAGAGGCAAAAGCAGGAAAGATGTTTAAGCAGTGTCTTCATGTGACTTATCTTTGAATTTGTGATTGACTGTGATTTTCCGGCTGTAAATATACAATAAAAGAAGCGTGATCCGTAATAAACGAACCACGCTTCTTTGATAAATTATGTATAAGTTGTATGTTACTTGCGTTTCTTCCTGCTACGAGGAGTGTCCTCATAGAATTTGCGCTTCGGTTTGTCGTCACTACGGCTGGAACGTCTGCCGCCACGGTCTCCACGGTCACTTTCCCGGCGGCTGTCTCTGCCTCCTCTACCGCTATCCCGTCTGTCTCGGAAGCCATTGCCTCCACGACTGCCTCCACGAGGACTACGTCCACCTTTTCCTCCCTCGCCTTTCGCTTGCGCCGGTTCCACGGAGATACGTCGTCCGTCTACCTCGAAGCCGTTCATCGAGTCCATGACACGGTTGGCTTCTCCCTCTTCTACCTCAAAGAATGAGAAATTATCACGTAAGTCGATACGACCGATACGAACCTTGCCTGGTACGCACTTGTTGACTAACTCGATAAGTTGAGGAGGCGTAAGCTCGTCTGTCTTTCCGAAGTTGATAAAGAAACGGGTGTAACCTTCTTCCGCTTCGCCTCTGCCACCCCGTTTACCTCTCTCTCGGGGAGCGTTCTCGTCTACAACCTCGATATCATCGTTATCTTTATAATAGTCGATCATCCGGTTGAACTCCAAGGATACGACACGTTTGATGATATCTTCCTTATCCAGCCATTCCAATTTACGGTAGATAGAAGGCATCAAACTGGCGATTTCCTCCTCGTTCACTTTCACTTTCTCGATTTGGTCTACCAAGTTGAACAATTGCTTCTCACAGATTTGCTCACCGGTAGGCATCTCGCCCCTGTCGAATTTCTTGTTGATGATCCGTTCGATCTCGCGAATCTTGCCTTTTTCCCTTACGTGGCAGATAGAGATAGCGATACCCGTTTTTCCCGCACGGCCCGTACGTCCGCGGCGGTGGGTATAAGATTCTACCTCATCCGGCAGACCGTAATTGATTACATGGGTTAAGTCATCCACGTCCAAACCACGTGCGGCTACGTCCGTAGCGACCAATAACTGGATATTCTTGATACGGAACTTCTGCATCACGTAGTCACGTTGCGCTTGGCTCAGCTCGCCGTGCAAGGAGTCGGCGTTATAACCGTCTTGAATCAATTTATCGGCGATCTCCTGTGTCTCCTTACGGGTACGGCAGAAGATGATACCGTAGATGTTCGGGTAATAATCGGCTAGACGTTTCAAGGCGAGATATTTATCCTGCGCACGAACCATATAATAAATGTCGCGGATATTCTTGTTTCCCTCGTTCTTCCTGCCAATGACGATCTCTTTCGGATCCTTCATGTATTTCTTGGTGATAGAGGCGATCTCTTTCGGCATGGTAGCGGAGAAGAGCAGCATATTTCGGTTTTCCGGTATAGCCGCCAAGATCTCGTTGATACTGTCGGTGAAACCCATGTTCAACATCTCGTCCGCCTCATCGAGGATGACGTTCTTTACGTTGCTTAAGTCAACCGTCTTGCGGTTCATCAAGTCGATCAAACGTCCCGGGGTAGCCACTACCACGTGTACACCTCTCTTCAGTGTCTTGATCTGGCTCTCTATACTGGAACCTCCGTATACAGGGAGAACCTTCAGGTTATCGATGTATTTAGAATAATCGTTCAAATCATCCGCTATCTGTAGGCAAAGCTCGCGTGTCGGACAAAGGATAAGCGCTTGGGGCTGATATTGAGAGACATTGATCTTTTGCAGGATCGGCAGGCCGTAAGCGGCTGTCTTGCCGGTTCCTGTTTGTGCCAATGCGATTACGTCGTTATCTTCTCCCAGTAAGAAAGGAATCACTTCTTCCTGTACGGGCATGGGCGATTCGTAGCCCATCTCTTGAATTGCCTTTAATATCGGTGCGGCAACTCCTAATTCTTCAAATGTTTTCAAAATGCGATTGTGTATATATGATAATATTCAGTGGCCGCAAAGGTACGTAAATAATTCGGATTCATATCAATAAAGTAATATATCTTTTAGCCTTTCACGTTTCTTATCAGTAAGACGTAATCCTTTCGACAAATATTTCTCGGTGGAACCGTACTCTTTCTTGATTTTATGGAAAGCTAGGTCCATGAGTCCCTCGTTGGCCGTAAGGAATACCGTAATGCTTTCTTGGGCGTCTGTGGAGAGATGTTTCACGATATCAGCTAAATGACTCGTATCGATATATTGATTGGAAGTCAAGTAGTCCTCCATGATGGCATCCCGGGGAATATCCAAGGCGGCGAGTAACATGGCGGTGAGAAACCCGGTACGATCCTTTCCGTAGGAACAACTGATGAGAATGGGGTAATTATCCTCGTTCTGGAACTGTTCCAGTACCTTGGCGAACTGATCGGTATTATCTGTCACGAATTGCAGGTACTCGTCTTCCATATATACCCCGGCGTCTCCTTTCCGCATTCGTCCCTCGATAACACGTTGGGGGGCATCGGCGATCTTGCCGACCGAGATAGGGATTTGCAGGATATTTGCTTTCGTATATTTGATAGGGGCGGTGAGGGTTTCTTGGTTCGTACGGAGGTCGATGATGGTCTTGATCCCTAGATTATCCAATCGGATGGAGTCCCATTCGCTCAAGCTGCTTAACTCGCCGGAGCGAAATACCTTGCCCCATTTCACCGTCTTCCCGTTTGTAGAGGTATAACCGCCTAGATCCCGGAAATTCTGTACGCTATCCATAACCGCCGAGCGTGCCCCGATGATCCGTGCGTATTTATCATTAAAAGAAAGGCGGAAATACTTACGTGATATATTATCGTTCGTGATGTAAGTAGCCACGCCATCCTTGATGTTGGCGTAAATGATCGGGGACTCGTTGGTGAAAAGATCCGGGTTGTCGGACACGGTCATCTTGACAATCCCCTCCATTACCGGATCGGTTTCCCATTTTATCACGTAATTTCCGATGTCATCACGTAGGCAAATCGCTCGTATGTCGGGCGCGTTAGAGGAACAACCCACTAACAGGATCACACTGGCGAATAGAGAGAGAATCTTTCCTAACATTGTCTTCTATTATAATAAGCTTTCCTTACAAAGATAGTAAAACAAGTTTTTCCCGCTTCTTCATTAATGATATTTAAGACTGACTAACATACTTCGCCGCGAACTCCTTGGATATATAATTATCATAGCTTTGGCAAACCTCGGAGGCGAGGTCCATTCCGCAGCGGATGATTTTTCCCCAAGTATCCTGATCCAGAGAGGGAAGGTCGGCATGGCGTACGTCATACTTTAGAAGTCCGTAGATAATACCCGCGTTAAAATTGTCGCCGGCGCCGATGGTACTAAGCGGCTGGATTTGCGGGGAATCGAAATGTCGTGTGAAATTACGGGTGTGGAGATTGACTCCGTTTGCCCCGTGAGTTGTTAAGAAACGATCACAATAAAACTGAATATGCTCTTTGTAAACCTCCTGCGCGTCGCTCTTGCCATAAAGGTTCTGGAAGTCCTCGTCCGAGCCCCGGACGATGTCGGCGAATTCCAGATTTTCCAGTACGGTAGGCATGAGGCGGATCGCCTCATGAGCGTGTGCCTTGCGGAAATTGGGATCGTAATAGATGATCGCTTTCCGTTCTTGGGCGTATTGCAGAAATTCTACCATACGAGTCCGCAAGACCGGGTTCAGGGAATAATAAGAGCCAAACACGAAAATATCGTCTTTCTCGATCTTAGGCAGGGGCACCTCCAGCCGTTGCGCCGGGTAATCCTTGTAGAAGATATAATTAGCGTTCTTATCGTCGTCCAGAAAAGCGAGTGATATAGGACTTTTCCCATCGGGGAAACGGTCTACGAACTCGGTCGTGATGTGGTTATCTTCCATGAAATCCCGAATCATGTCGCCAACCCGGTCGTTGCCCAGCTCGCTGATAAAGGATACGGGGACATTCAATCGACCTAATGATATCAATCCGTTGAAAACGGAACCACCGGGAACGGCCTTCTGTGGCTGGTCGTTCCTAAAAATGATATCGAGGATGGTTTCTCCTATACCAAAGACTTTTCTCATGATCTATATACTGGTTTGTTATTCGTTCTTGCTTAGCTCACGGCTCTTGGAGCCTAAGTAGCCCCCGTGATGGCGCTTGGCGTAATCCTTGTTGGTGAAATGGATACGCTTCATGGTTCCGACCACGAGGATATCGCCTATTACCGTCATGACGGTCGTGGAGGTAGTCGGCGTAAGGCCTAACGGGCAAACTTCCTTGGGAGCGCCGGTCAACAGGCATACGTTCGCCTCGGCGGCTAGAGGACTATCCGGGTTACTGGTGATAACGATAAATTTCATGTCTGGCACCAAACCCCTCGTGAGATCTACCAATTCCACCAGTTCACGTGTCTTTCCTGAATTGGAGATCAATAACATGATATCGTTCTTGCATACGATTCCCAGATCTCCGTGTTGTGCCTCGCTGGGATGTAAGAAAAAAGCAGGTGTACCGGTCGAGCTAAAGGTGGTAGCGATATTCAAGGCGATTTGCCCGGCTTTACCCATTCCACTCATGATCAGTTTTCCACCTAGGTCGTGTACATGTTTCACTATAAGCGATACCGCTTCCTCATATCCGGGCGTAACGGGTATGTTGCGAACCGCTTCCGCTTCCTGCTCCAATAAAGAGGTGATATTTTCGTTTACCATATTGTTGATTGATTGTTTTACGGCATTCCTGCCTGAATAACGATCGCGAAAGTATTTATATTTACTGATATTGGCATCATCTATTTCAGACAATTTATCTTTTTAAGACGTTTGCGAATTCGGACTTCGGCTTCCATTTCGGGTATCCGGTATCTTGCGCCAGTTTATAACCGAGGTCGAAGAATAATTGTACTTCTTGTAACAGACCACTGTAATCATCCGTGTCGGGATGGGTCTGGTCGGTCGGTTTGTGGTAAGTTTCCGCCCAATAATGTGCGATATGCTCTTTGGCCCACTCCTTACCCTGTTTGCGGTTGTCGTTCCAACCTTTGGCGAACATGGCCGGGATGCCTTTTTGTACGAAAGGGAAATGGTCGGAGCGATAGAACATCCCGTTATAAGCGTCGGGGTCGGGCATGATGTAACGGTTGTATTTCTTCGCTAGCTCGGCTAGGGTATCATCCAGCTCGGAGTTGCCGTATCCGGTGATCGTGACATCGTTGTTCTCGCCCCATAGCGGGAAGACATCCAGATTGATTACGGCGGCTATCTTATCGATCGGGAACAACGGGTGCTCCACATAGTATTTCGTACCGAGGAATCCGGTCTCCTCGCAAGTAGGGGAGAGGAAGACGATATTCCGGCGGGGTTTCTCTTTCAAGGCATTGAGACAACGTGCCATCTCGAGCATCCATGCGATGGCTACGGCGTTATCGGTAGCGCCGTTGATGATACTGTCGCCGTTGATCGGTGCTCCATAGCCTAGATGGTCCCAATGGCCTAGATAAATAACACTCTCATCCGTGTTCCCGCTACCGGGAATATAACCGATTACGTTGGGGCTTTGCTGGCGGTCGAAGGTGTTCCTCATCGAGACGGTTACCGTAGATTTCAAGGAGATGGGCTTGAAGTCCGGCGATTTAGATTGCTCGATTAGTTGGTCAATGTCGTAGCCATTATCGGCTAGCAATTGCTTGGCGGCATTGAATTGGATCCAGCCGTTTAGCGGGCAATGATAAGCATCGCTATCGCTGTCCACATACATCTTAGATTGGGCGGAAGCTCGTACGACCGACCAAGGGTAGCCTGCTCCCCGGTCTTCATGGATGATCAAGACTCCTTTTAATCCCTGTCGGGCGCCCTCCTCGAATTTATACATCCAACGGCCGTAATAGGTCATGATATCACCGTTAAAATAATCCGTGTTGTCGCTTCCGAGTCCCGGGTCATTTACGATAACGACCGCTACTTTATCCCGCGGGTTCTCGATTCCCTCGAAATCATTTTTCCCATACTCGGGGGCTACGATCCCATAGCCGGCGAATACCAGTTCCGCGTTGTCTATATCGATCTCCGGCTCGATCCGTGCGGAGAAAGCGGTATAGCCCTCTAGCCAATCCAATGAGATCTTTCCTTCCGGGGTACTCAAGACCATCGGCTTCGGGCATTGCGTACGTGAGGATATGATATTAACCTGTTGGAGATAAGAATCTCCGTTGATGGGTTTCAGGCCGACTTCCTTCATTTGGCGGGCGATATAGTTCACCGCACGGTCGGCCCCTTCCGAGAATGGTTTACGGCCTTGGCAGGAGTCATGCGAGATGGCCTCGGTGTATTGCTTTAGATCTTCCGTGGTCGCAAGGCTTTTCGCTTTCTCTATATCGTTGCCTCCTCCTCCACAGGCGGAAAGAACCAAGGAAGTGATAGTTAGTAAACAGGTTGCTATTTTCATGTTTCTCATAGAATTACAATGTTTTTTCAATCAGCCATTCACCTAAGTTGCGAGTGGTTGCGTCGAAAGCGACCCCCACTTTGACTACTTCCCGTTCGTCGGCCGTATAAGGAATCAGATAGCCTCGATCGTCGATTTGCCGGATCGCTTCTTCCGCTGTTCCTTTCAGCTTGAACTCGAATACGTAGATGTAGCGAGGAGTTTTTACGATGGCATCGGCACGTCCTTGGGCCGAACGTACCTCGGCCTCGGTGAATTGCCCTAGTAGCTTGAATACGATGTAGAAGACCACTTGGTAATGACGTTCGGTCCGGTCGTTCAACTCGTAAGGGATATCGGCGAAGAAAGCCTTTAGGCGGGTGAGGAAAGCCTCGGCGTTTCCGTTCTCCAGCTCTTGGATGAACTTCCCGATATAAAAAGGAGTCTCGGTTTCCGGTAAATGCGCATACATGGAGGCGACAAAATTCAAAAATCCATATTTAACTTCCTCATTCGGGTATCCTAACGTATATAACCGGAAACGTTCATCGTAACTTTTAATCGTCAAATATCCACTTTGATAAATCATGGGAACCGGGTTATTGATGTTCGCCCGATCGTCGGAAAGGGATACCTCGGACACCTCGATCCCGTCCAGCTCCCGTATATCGTAATTCGTTTTCCGTAACATCTCCGCCAAGAATGTCGGGGTACCGGAAGCAAACCAATAGTCGTAAAAGACCTGTTTACTCAACACGTTCAATACGCTAAACGGGTTATAAAGGGCGATACCGCTGCGGAAATCAAAATGGTAGCCGTCGTACCGGCGTGTAATTTTCTCGATGATACCTTCGTATGAAAGCTTATTCGCCTCGGCCAAGGCATGAAGCTCCGGCTGGAAAGTCGCCTCGATCTCGGGCAATGTCATGCCACAAAGGGCCGCGTATTGCGGGGCTAGGCTGATGTCGTTCAAATGATTCAGGTTGCTAAAAATACCGACTTGCGCGAACTTGGTGACACCGGTTATGAATACGAAGCGCAGCCAAGGATCGGCATCTTTGAGGACCGTATAGAAGGCGGTCAATAATTCCCGGAACTCGTTCTGTAGCTCTTCGTTGTGCAGGTTCCTAAGTAATGGCTTATCGTACTCGTCGATCAGTACGACCACCTTCCTTCCGGTTATCTCCGCCGCCCTTCGTATGATGGTCATGAACCGTCCGGAATAGGTGATACCCTCTCCTCCGGTATCATATATTTTTTCCCATTCCCTCAACTGGCGTTCCAGCATATTCTCCAATGCCTTGCGGCTATCGTACAACTCGGCGTTGAGGCTGAAATGAAGTACCGGATGCTCTTTCCACTCGGTCTCTAGTTTCTCTATGGCTAATCCCCGGAACAATTCTTTCTTCCCCTCGAAATAAGCCTTGAATGTCGATAGCAGCAAGCTTTTCCCGAATCGCCGGGGGCGGCTTAGGAAATAAGGGACACCTTGGTATGCCATTTGATAAATGAACTCGGTCTTGTCAACATACAAATAGTTCTCTGTACGTAGTTTGTCAAAACTCTGTATGCCTATCGGTAATTTTCGGACGATATTTCCCATAGCCTTATCTGTTTAATTTACACAAATGTAGGTATTTTTTCCAAGGAGGCAAATAGATCGAAAAAAACACGTACGTCTTTTTCCGGAAACACGTACATGTTTTTTGAAAAAGACGTACATGTTTTTCCGGAAAGTCTTTCGTACCTTTGCGGGCTGATACAAACAAGAAGGAAAATGGATTATATCGCTCATACATTGCCGAATGGACTTCGCATGGTACATCTCCCGGTTAATTCCCCGGTCTCTTACTGCGGTTTCGCCGTGAACGCCGGTACACGGGATGAGAACGAGGATGAGTTTGGCTTGGCGCATTTCGTTGAACACATGATCTTCAAAGGTACGGAGAAACGGAAAGCGTGGCATATCCTGAACCGTATGGAGAACGTAGGAGGGGAGTTGAATGCCTATACTACGAAGGAAGAGACCTTTGTTTATTCCATTTTTATGGAGGAGGATTTCGGCCGGGCGTTTGAGCTATTGACCGATCTGGTTTTCCATTCCCAATTCCCCAAACAGGAGATCGAGAAGGAGGTAGATGTCATCTTGGATGAGATCAATTCGTATGAGGATAGTCCTTCGGAACTTATATTCGACGAGTTTGAGAACTTGCTTTATAAGGGTCATGCCCTCGGGCATAATATCTTAGGGGATGAGGAATCTCTTCTTCGCTTTGACTCCGAGTCCGGTCGTTCTTTCATGCGTCGTTTCTACGCCCCGGAGAATATGGTGTTCTTCTCGATGGGACGAAAAGACTTCAAGAAGATCTTGAAATCAGCGGAATCCGCTTTAAGCGATATCTCTTTCCCTATGGCTGAACGGATCCGGAAAGCTCCGGACCCCATCGAGGCTTGCGTACGCCAGATCCATAAAGATACCCATCAAGCCCATGTACTGATCGGTGGCCGGGCTTTCAGTATGCACGATAAAAAGCGCATTCCTTTATTTTTGTTGAATAATATTTTGGGTGGTCCGGGCATGAATAACCGCTTGAATGTCTCCTTGCGGGAAAAGCATGGCTTGGTCTATAACGTAGAATCCAATATAACCTCTTATACCGATACCGGACTAGCCAGTATCTATTTCGGGACAGACCCGAAGAATCGTGAGAAAGCGATGCGTTTGGTGCATAAGGAATTAGCCCGTTTACGTGACGTAAAACTGTCCGCCACTCAATTAGCCGCCGCCAAGAAGCAGGTAATCGGTCAACTGGGTGTGTCGGGCGATAACCGGGAGGGCCTTTTCCTTGGCTTAGGAAAAAGCTACCTCCATTACAACCGTTACGACACCCTCCCCGAAGTATTCGCCCAGATTGAGAAAATAACCGCCGGGCAAATTCTTGACGTGGCGAATGAGGTGTTCGCTCCGGAACGGTTGTTTTGCTTAATCTATGATTAAAACGTCAGTTGCAGCCATCGGGACAAGAATACGTCATACACTTGATACCAGCTATTTCGCAAATCCTCTTCCTTGAAGATCATCTCTTTGTCCAACAAAGCCTCTAGCGCCCGCTTGGAATTAGCGGGTGTGCCGATCTTGTATTTGGCGAGAAAGGCTTTAGACTGGGGCTGGAACACTCGCTCTTCTTTCGCGATGGCTATCAGCAATTGCCATTGTACCGGGCTTAGCAATCGTCTGTATTGGATATAGGTAGCTTGTTGGGAAGACAAGAGGTCGCTACAAATGTTTCTTACATCTTCTTCTTGGATGCGTTTTAAGGAAGACGCATATAAATGATTACATAATGTTTGGGTATAATAAGTATGAGTGCGTGTCCACGTGAGAAGAAAATGAATGGCTTCGTCACTAATCTCACGATTTGACTCTGTAAATTTATTCTTGATGAAAGTAGCGTAAAAGTTATTGGGAATGGCGGCTAGCGGCATCATTTGCGTACTGGAGAAGAACGGGCGTTTGGCACTGTTGAACAGTTCGTTCATCATATGCTTGTTGCTGCCGCTGAAAATAAACCGTACATTCTTCAGTTGCTGGATATAGGAGCGTAATAATGCTTCCGTATTGGTTTCCGGGTAGTTGGCTATTTGTTGAAACTCGTCGATAGCGATCAATATTCTTCGATCTTGGGTTTCCAGAAACTGGAAAATGGCCGCCAAGGTTTTCTCGGCACCTTTTTGTTCGGTAAACTCAAAACTGATTTCCGGTTGTCCTGTTAGCGCATCGTAAGAAAGGATCGGATGGAAACCTTTCAGTAGATCCAGAAAGCGTTTCCCAATACTTTTCTGCTCCGGGATTTGCTGCAAAATGGCTTGTGACAAACTTTCCGTAAATTCCTTTATGGACTGACTCGCATAGATATCATTCCGTTTTCCACGAATTTCCTCAAGGATGAAAGTTCCTCTTCCCGGTCGCAAAAATATTCTCTCCCCATATAACCTGTTGTAGGAAATGGATTTACTTTAGAAGTTGCCATGTCTTATACGCTTTTGTTTGCTTACAAAGATAACGAAAATATCATACAAAATGTATCATACAAAATGTATGATGCGTTTTCTCCCGATTATCCGATGAGTGGCTAGCGAGGATTATGGAACTTATGCTCAAATCCCGGGCTTATGTTTTGTTGCCAGCCTGTAGCCTACCTTGGGTATAGTGGTTAGTTCCAGGGTATCGTCTTCGGACAGGTACTTGCGGAGTTTCGCCATGAAATTATTCAAGCTTTGTTCGTTCGTATAGCCATCCTCCCAGAGTTCCTGCTCCATTTCTTGTCGGCTGATGGTTTCATCCGGATGATTGGCGAGGAGTGTCAATAATTTACCCTCGGATAGGGTGAGCCTCTTTACGATTTGTTCTCCTTTCATCAGGATATAGTCTTGCGTATAGAGAGTGAGCTGTCCTATCTGTAGGAAGGAAGCATGCGATGAGGTATTTGTATGTCTCTTGATATAAGCCACTAACTCATCAATCTCGAAAGGTTTCTTCAGATATGCGATCCCTCCGGCATCCAATGCCTGCGTCACAAAAGAGCTTTCGGTATGCGACGATACGAAAAGGATGGGTATATCCGGTAAGATAAGCCTCAATTCGGGTGTAGCTTCGATACCATTCTTTTGCCCGATCTCTACATCCAGTATGAGGATATCCGGACATAATTCTTTAATGACAGATCGGATGGCTACAAGGGATGTCTGGTAATAAGTCTCATAGCCAAGACTATCCAATGCTACCGTAACGACATTTCCCAATGCTATATCATCATCGATGAATAAGACTTTTATTTTTCCCATGATCGATTGTTTTTCTTGATTTATTGAAGTGGGACCGTAAAGGTGAATAGGCTACCTTTATTTTCCTCGCTGCTTACCTTTATCTCCCCTTGATGCTCCTCTATAATATATTTGGCTTGCGCCAAGCCGATTCCATATCCTCTTCGGAGTTTATCCTCGTCGCGAGGAACTTGGTAGAATTGGGTGAACAACTTTTTCTGGTGTTGAGGAGCGATTCCCCAGCCATTGTCTTTCACGGAAACGGCGAGTATCTGCTCCTTTGTCTCCATTGTCACCGTCACTTCCACCTCCTCGTCCGAGTATTTCAAGGCGTTCTCCAGCAGGTTCCGTATGACGTTGTCTATGTACATCTTGTCGGCCGGTACGGTGAAGCCCTCCGGCAATTGATTTATGATATGGATATATTCGTATTTCTCCGGATAGAGAAATGCCAATTCCTGTTTGTTTTTCTCCACTAGCTTCGGGACATCCACCCTCGTTTTATTGAGAACGATCCGGTGCTCGTCTTTCCGGGCGATTACCAGCAGCGATTCGATCGTATATACCAGATGCTTTATGCTGGAAAGCCCGGTCTCTATCATTTTTCTCTTTTGCGGATCATTCTCGGTGGCCTTGAACCAGCTTAACATCGTGACCACGCTATTTAGTGGGGACTTTAAGTCGTGGATGGTACCGTTTATTGTAGCTTTTCGCTTACGTAATAGCTCATTCTGCCGTTTAATCTCTATCAATTGGATGGCCAAACATATGAAAGTAACCAACATGATACATAAAGAGGTGATCAAATCCCATAATTGATGCCAGACAAATTCAAACCAGGGAATGGCCGCTTTAACCTGTAAGAATACATGTCCCTTGGTTCCTATTGGAAATAGCTCTGAGACATAATTCCACGATTTCTTTCCGCTATACCCGACAGAATCGATGGCTAACGTATCCTTATCATATTGTACGATACGATAGGCTAAATTTTGGGGGATAGAATCAGAGAAGATATGGTTAAGGGTATCTAAGTTTAAAGGATTTCCTTCGCTAAAGGCCATATCTTGACGTAGCTGCCCTATCATTTCTCCAACACTTGTGCCTATATTCTGTGTTCTGGCTTGATCTATATTGATCGTATCCCCTGGTTTGGTTATCTTTAATAGGCTATCCCTTTCTTGGGGAGTCATGTCTTCTAATCTTTTATATGTTATAAGACGTTTATCAGTTGATTTAGGAACTAATTTTCGTAGATGAAGCTCCTCGTCAATAGCGATCAGTAAATGATTATTTATCATGATTATTTCTTTTTTCTTATAATTATTATATAGGTTATTCGTGTAACCTATTTGTATACAGGTAATTGCAGTCATGGCTATTAGTGTTATATAATAGAATTTTTTCATCTTATAATTGATTTGATTACGCAAATATAACCAAAGAGTTTGAAAATAATGATATAAATATTATGTTTTCGTTATAAATGATTTGTTTGAAAACCTCTTCCTTTACATTATGAACAAAGAACAGAGAATATGGAAAATTTGAAATTTAAAAAACTTACAGAATTTGAGTTATCTCAGATTCGTGGAGGGGAATGGGTAAATGTGGATGGAGAATGGATATGGATAGAAGATCATGTTATTGATGACATAGGCTATCCGATTAAGAGCCAAAATTATTTAGGTGATTTTTGATTTACCGGTAATTTATAAATAGAAACAGAACCTATCTGTATAACATAGGAGCGAATTCCGAAAAGCTTATGAGTAGGACGAAAATCTAATTTGAAGAGACATGGAAACAAAACACATGACTGTAGAGCTTTTTGAAGCAATCGACAATGAGTCTTTAGAATTGCTTAAAGGCGGGAAGGCCAGAATTCTGAAAACAGAGTTTGAGGTCGCGAAGGATGGTGATGGGTCTGTCATCGGCAACTGTTGTAATGGGAAAAAAGATGACGAAAAGGAGTCGTAATTTGTAATCCATTTTATGGCGTATGTGGAAATAATACATGTAAATATTAATTAAATTCCATGGGTTGAGGAACGTGCTTTGAATCCATGGAATTTTATATAGAATAAATTATGAAAGATGAATTGACTATAAATCAAAATTATGTACTAAGAAAAGGGCTTGATGATCAGTATTCATTATATAATAAGTCTATTCAAAAACGTTATGAACTCTCATACAAGCTATTCTTTATTCTAAATTTATTTAGACATTCGTCCCTTTCTTTGGGATACGTGAAAGAAAAATTCGAGAATATGGGTATCAATATGGATGATTTTTTGGTTTTTCTGAGAAATCCGGAGTTCATAGACTTATTAGTTCCGACAAAGGAATCATTTTGTATACCTGATTCTTATAAAGATAAGAAGAATTTGTCACCATTGACAGAAATAAGTCCAGGACGAATAGATTTTGTTATTACTAAACATTGCAACTTAGCTTGCAAACATTGTTTTGAAGGAGCTTCTCCAAAATTTGGGATACGAGAATATGGTATAGATGTATTTTCCCGCATTTTCAGTGAATTTGATAGGATTAATTTGAAAACTTTGAAAATAACGGGAGGAGAACCTTTCACGGTACCTAATTTTGATCAGATTCTTCTTGAATTATCTAAAAGGCATTTTGAGACAATTGTTTTGACTAATGGTATGCTAATAAAGGATAGAGATATTGAAATCCTCCGGTTGGGTGATATCCATTTAGGGATTTCATTGGATGGATTGGATAGTGAGACTCATGATTTCACTAGGGGAAAGGGAGCTTTTGATGTAATTTCTCGGCAACTATTGAGATTGAGAGATGCAGGTGTTAAATTTGGAATAACTTGCTCTATTAATAAAAGAAACTTTTATCAAATACGGGATATGATTTCTTTTACATTAGATTTCTTGAGAGCAGAGGTCTTGTTCTTGAATTGTTTGCGTCCCGTAGGAAGAGCTGGTGATAATAAAAATTTGTTTTTGAGTGAGGATGAGAGTCAAGAAGTATATAGAGTGTATAATGAAGCCCATAAGAAATATGGTCGTAGACTTGAATTGTCCGACGACCTTTCTTTGGTAGAAAAAGAAAAGAGTGATATTATCGCTTGTTCAGCGGGGAATAGTATTTTGGCTATGGATGAAAATCTTGATATATATCCATGTTTTTATGCTTTTGATCATGAGGAATATGTCATTGGAAATTTGTTACATGAAAGTATAGATGATATTTGGAGATCTTCTAAATTGGATAGATTCAGAGGAATAACTCGACTGAATGATTTGGATGATTGTCCAAAATGTCAGTTTAAAAAACAATGTGCATTGAAAAATTGTAGACTTAAGCCCGTCTTTGAGGGCAAGAAATTTACTTCCTCTGTCTCTTATTGCAAGCGAAACGCTTTAGAGATTTAATAATAATGATTAGATAATACAATATGAAAATGGGTGGGAAAGAAAAAAGATGGTTTTTGCTATTTTTTGCAGGTTGGTGGATGACTGTGTTCACTTTAGGGGCTCAGGCAATCTCAGGTACTTTGAAAGATAACAATAATGCCCCATTAAGTTATGCGAATGTGGTTGTTATGACTACAGATTCTTTTTTTGTGGATGGAGGGGTAAGTGATAAGGATGGAGGTTTTCTTATACCGGTTCCGTCTGATGATAATTATTTACTTAAGATATCATCTGTTGGTTTCCAAACTGTTTTTAGAAATTGTACGATTGGTTCCCTAGGCGTTATCGTGATCCCAGAGCAATCATTGGTGTTGGGAGAAGCGGTGGTTATAGCTCATCGTCCTGTATATGAATTGAAAAATGGGAAGTTAATTACAAATGTACAAAATTCCTTGCTGAGTAAAATAGGAACAGCTAGTGATGTGTTGAATCATATACCCGGTGTACAAGGTAAAGATGGTGCCTATTCCGTGTTTGGAAAAGGTACACCTTCTATTTATTTGAATGGACGCTTGGTTCGTGATTTGTCAGAACTGGAAAGGCTTGGATCGGAGAATATTGCTAGGGTTGAAGTGTTGAATAATCCAGGAGTCCAATATGATGCAAGTGTTAAAGCGGTTATACGAATTCGGACGGCTCGTCCGGTTGGTGAAGGGTTGGGGCTGGATGTACGTTCCCGTGTGGAACAGTCGCATAAGTCCGGACTCATGGAGCAATTTAATCTCAAATATAGCAAAAATGGATTAGACCTATTTGGGGGATTCGCTTATACATTGCGGAATTTTTATCAAGAAAGTACGTTAGAGCAGATTACATGCTTAGATACGTTGTGGCGACAAAATTATACGTTTGATACGGATTATAAGCGGCATATTTATGACGGGAATATTGGGATTAACAATCAGTTTAATGAAAGGCATTCGGCAGGAGTCCGCTATTCAATCAATGCTATGCCTAAAAACTCGAAAGTGTCTTTTGTGAGGAGTCAGGTATATGCGAATGAGAGTCAGTACGACTACTGGGAGAATAACAGTCGGACAAATGAACGTAGAGGTCCTAAACAACAATTAAATGCTTATTATACAGGAATGATCGGGAAATTAAATATTGATTTTAACGCAGATTTATTATGGAATAAAGATTATGCAGAGGATTATGCAGAGGAGAGTAGCTTACATTTTGATGATCGCGCAATTTGTTCTTTTTCAGATAATTCAGTTCATTTATTTGCTGCTAAACTAATCTTATCCCATCCTTTATGGGGGGGGGATTTCTCATTTGGAGGTGAATTTGCAAGCATGAAAAAAAACGAGTATTATAAAAATGAGGAAGCTATATTACCAAGTACGGGTAATGTGGCAAAGGAGAAGACGGAAACGGCTTTCTTGGATTATACTCGTTCTTGGGGAAATCTGGATGTTTCTGCGGGAGTTCGATATGAGCATGTGAATTATTCTTTCCAAGATAAGTTTTCCGGAGATTCAGATCTTAGGCGGACTTATGATAACTTGTTTCCTTTTGTTTCTTTGTCTTATCCTATAGGACGAGTTCAAAGCCAGTTGAGCTATTCAGAGAAAATCCATCGTCCGGACTATGGGGATTTAAGTAATAATATTGTATATATAAATCGTTTTTCCTATAAAGGTGGAAATCCAAAGTTACAGCCGGAGATTATTCATAGTTTGAGATTGGATTTATCTTATCAGTGGGTTCAACTATCTTTGGATTATCAACGATTCAACGATGTAATATTGAATGTGGCAGATCCTTATGATAAGGATCCAAGAATAGTGTTCGTAACCTATCGTAACGAAGGACAGCTGGATTGTTTGAACGCATCCCTCTCTTTATCTCCTAAAATTGGTCTTTGGGAGCCAATGGCATATATAGGGCTTAGGAAACAATGGTTCGATACTCCTTGGATGGACGGTTTCAAAGCTATGAATAAGCCGATGTTGATGTTTAACTTCAATAATGCGTTTAGTTTGCCAAAAGGTTTTGTGGTGCGTGCTGATTTCTCTTATCAGACAAAAGGTGCATCACAAAATTATATATTAAATCAGACAGGGGAAATTGATTTAAGTTTACGGAAATCATTTTTGCAGGATCGTTTGAGCTTTAATCTCCAATGGTTTGATGTAGGGCATTTAAGCCGACAGAATATAGATTTGTATAGTGGTATCAATACTGCCTATCAAAGAGCTAAATTGGATAGTGAGTCTGTCAGGCTAACAGTTCGGTTTAAATTTAATATGGGACGAAATAAATACAAAGGTTCGGGAGCAGGACAAGACGTTATAAACAGATTGTAAATAAATATTCTTATGCGTAGTTTCCCTTTCTATCGACAACACGATGCGATGCAGTGTGGTATCGCATGCTTACGGATGATTTGTGCCTTTTTGGGGAAGAATTATTCGATAGATTCTCTCTCTAAGATATGCTTTGCCAGTAAGGACGGTGTATCCTTACTGGGCATTAGCGAGGCGGCAGGTGAATTAGGTTTGAAAACAACTTGCGGAAAAATGTCTATCGATCAGTTAGCGAAAGTTGAGTTACCTGTGATCTTACATTGGAACCAGAATCATTTTGTAGTTCTTTACAAGATCAAATCCAGAAAAGGGAGGAAAAGTGTTTACTACGTGGCGGACCCGGGAAATGGTCTGATGCAATATCAGGAGAAGGATTTTGTGGATCGTTGGATAACGGTCCGCTCGAAAGGAGAGGATAAGGGAGTTGCCATGATCATACAGCCTACGCCTGCTTTTTATCAACAAGAATCTACTCAGGCTGCGGGAAAACGTACTTTCGCTTTTTTGCTTGGTTATTTCAAGCAATTCAAATATTATTTCGGACAGATTATCTTAGGGTTGATTGTAGGCTGCGTTTTGCAGCTAATCTTTCCCTTCTTGACACAAGCGATTGTTGATGTGGGTATCACACATAAGGATTTGAGCTTTATCTGGCTAATCTTGCTTGGACAACTTACCCTTATTTTCAGCCAAACGATCTTGGATTTTATCCAGCGATGGATCTTGCTCCATATCAGCATGCGCATCAATATATCCCTTATCTCGGATTTCTTTATTAAGTTACTAAAGCTCCCGATGGGTTTTTTCGATACAAAGTTGATGGGAGACTTGATACAACGGATGGGTGATCATAAGCGGGTGGAGCAATTTCTCACAACTCAGTCATTGACGGTTTTGTTCTCGTTTTTGACATTTGTTGTTTTCGGGATCGTACTATTGATATATGATAAGATGATATTTCTGATTTTCGTGATGGGGAGCGTGTTGTACGGCGTATGGATCGCATTTTTCTTGCGTAAGCGTAAGGTGCTGGATTATGAACTATTTGAGAAACAGGCGGAGAATAATAATAAGACTTACCAGTTCATCACCACTATGCAGGAGATCAAGTTGCAGGATTGCGAGCAACGTCGCCGTTGGGAGTGGGAGGATGTACAGGCTGGATTATTTCATTTGCAAATGCGTAGCTTGAAGTTGAAACAGGCACAAGAGGCCGGTGGAGTATGTATTACCCAAGTGAAGAATATCTTGATAACGATTTTGGCAGCTACCTCGGTGTTGGAGGGACAGATGACCTTGGGTATGATGCTGGCGGTACAATATATTATTGGGCAGTTGAACAGGCCGGTTGAACAATTGATGAACTTCATTTATGCGTCTCAAGATGTGAAGATCAGCTTGGATCGTATCAATGAGATCCATGCGCAAATGAATGAGGAGGACCATTCCGACTCTTTGGCTACTTATCCGGATGATAACCGGGATTTGTCTTTTCGGAATGTCGATTTTAAGTATGATCCGCACAGTCTCCGAAAGACGATAGATGATGTGAGTTTTACGGTTCCCGGAGGGAAGGTGACCGCTATTGTCGGTACCAGTGGCAGTGGTAAAACTACGTTGATTAAATTGTTATTAGGTTATTATCCGGTATCAGGAGGGAAGATCTGTATCGGGAATACCCCAATTAGTGAGTTGAATCTGAAATGGTGGCGGCGTCAATGCGGTGTCGTTATGCAGGATGGGGTTGTTTTTTCTGAATCGATCGCACGAAATATTGCCGTGGATGATGGAGAGATTGATGCGGGGCGGTTACTCCGGGCCGTAGATATATCGAATATAAAAAGTTTTATTATGAGACTGCCATTGAAATACAATACACAAATCGGTCCGGATGGTGTTGGGCTTAGTCAAGGACAGAAACAACGTATCTTGATAGCTAGGGCTGTTTATAAAAATCCGGAATATATTTTCTTGGATGAGGCCACTAATGCGTTGGATGCCGAGAACGAGCGGGTTATCGTGGGGAACTTGAATGATTTTTATAGAGGTAAGACCGTAGTTGTTGTCGCTCATCGGCTGAGTACCGTGAAAAATGCGGATCAGATCATTGTGATTGATAACGGGAAAATCGTTGAGGTTGGGAATCACAAATCATTGTGTGAAAAACGTGGTGCTTATTATAATTTAGTGGAGAATCAATTGGAATTAGGGTCTTGAGAATGAGAAAGGTATATGCGTATGGCAGAGTATGATAATATAGAGTTGCGTAGTGAGAAGGTACAGGAGATAATTGGTAAGGCTCCAGGTGGAATCGTGCGTGACGGCATCGGGATGTTGACAACAGTGCTTGTCTGTTTAGCGTTGGTAGCATGCTTTATACCTTATCCGGAGAATGTGACGGTGAGTGTTTTTGTTACACAGGTAGATGAGCGGTATGTGGAAGTGACGGCACTTGTACCTTACCGGTTTATCACGAAAGTTCATAAAGGTATGTCGGCCGATATTGAGTTTGAAGGGTACGCCTCATCAGAGTATGGATTATTGAAAGCGGAAATAGAAGGGTTAGAAGATTCTATTGTTACGGTATCGGGAGACAACTTCTTCTCTACGAAGCTTATTATAGAAAAAAAGGATATAGAGCTATACCACTTACAAGTAAAGATGAAAGGCACAGCTTCAATTTTACTTTCAAAAAGAAGTTTGATCGATATGTTTTCTTAGATTTTATGAACGATTGAACTTTATAATCTTAGCAAGCGGGATATTATCTTTTATTTATTATGGAACCTATACCCAACTCCCAACATCAAGTTATTCGGATTATGGAACTTGTGCAGTTGGTATCCGACATGCAGGAATAAATTTCGTGTGACTGATACCTTGAGGGCTAGGATCTGGTATAATCCTTTCAGATCGCCTTTGTTGTAAAATAAATTATGTCCGACTCCTATATTGATCGAGAAGAATGGCATCGTGAACTCGCCACGGGCGGAGAGGCCGATACCGATTTGCTCGTGTAGGGGCGGGCGGTAGAATCGGGGTTCTTCGCCGACTTGGATGATCTCGTCGGAATAAATATTCGCGCTTTCGTCATATTGGCCGTCTAGGGAGATACCTGCTTTTAGGAACCGGTTGAATTTGTACATCGGGTTGAGGTTGAATCCGAGGATGCCGAACTGACCTGGAAAGATATGAGCCTCGTCACCAAGCATAACTCCTTTTGCCCGGGTCGCGCCATATAGGATGACATCGTAACTGACACGTTGCCAAAAGCTGGAGAGGTATAATTGATTTGCCGGTAAGGAACGTGCGGTACCTATCTCATGATGGCTTTCCTCGATAGGATTGAGCGTGTAGACGAGTCCGATCCGGCCGCCAATCGTATTCAATCCCGCATTCGGAAGATGAGTATTTCCGTTTGAGTAGTGCGTTAAATCCGCCCCGACGAGCAGGTTGCAATAACGGGATAGTTTCGCGTTGAGGAAAAATCCCAGATTGATATAGGCATTGATCTTAGAACCGATGATCTTATTACGGTAATTATTGTTTTCATCATACGGATGCCACCCGAATGAGGCTCCGAAATTCCATTCATAATCGAAGGATAACCGGGAAGAGATCTTGGCGATGCGGGAGCTTTGGAAAACATATGCCGCCCAAGGATTACCTACTTCCTGCCGATTGCCAAAGGTATTATAAGAGATGCCTATTCCTTGGTAAGTGTGCGGATAGAGCTGGCCCTCCTTAGAGTTAGGATTCAGTTGGAACCCGTATTTCAAATGGAATGAAGCCGCCTTACGTAAAGTAAGCCCGTTTCCATAGCCATCATCTTTTAGGAATTTGCTAGTCGGGGCGACATACGAGGGACGTACGTCGAATCCAATTTTGTGGATTAGGGATTTATTATCATCTTGAGCTTTTACCGTACAGGTCCATATCATCATGACCGCTATGTAAAAGCTTATCATCTTGCTTTTTATCATACTTCAATACGTTTGTCTGATCACCAACACTGCGCTTTGTCTTTCAACTCGGGTATCTTGTTCTTATCGAATACAGGGCTTTTAATACCCGCTTTCTTTTGGGCTACGTAATCCTGTAATAATAGGAACGCCTGACGGCTCAACAATGAGATCGCGATCAAATTGCAGATCGTCATCAGTCCCATGGTCACGTCCGCTAGGCTCCAAGCCAAGTCTAAACTAGCCAACGCGCCGAACATGACCATTCCACCGACTAATATACGATAAATAAATAAGACACTTCTCTTGGACGTGATAAAACGAATATTCGCTTCTCCGTAATAGTAATTACCGATAATACTACTGAACGCGAATAAAAGGATCGCTAAAGCGACAAACGTACTACCGATGCTACCCACCTCGTTACTCAAAGCTTGTTGCGTGAGCTGGACTCCATTGATGGAGCCGTCTAATGGCGCTCCGCTAAACAAGATGATGAACGCCGTGCAGGTACAGATAATCAGCGTGTCGGTAAATACGCCTAATGCTTGGATCAATCCTTGTTTGACTGGATGGGAGACATGCGCCGTAGCCGCTACGTTCGGTGCCGATCCCATACCGGCCTCATTACTGAATAGGCCTCGTTTAATCCCTTGCATCAACGCCGCTCCGACACTGCCGCCTATCGCCTGTTCCCAACCAAAAGCGTTTGACAGAATGGTTTCTATAACAGCGGGTAGGCGGGTAATATTAAACAGTACGATTCCCAACGCCAATGCTATATATCCTAATGCCATGACCGGTACGACAATACTGCTTACTCTCGCAATGCGCTGAATACCTCCGAATATGACGATTAACGTAAGTACTGTAAGAATCGCCCCGATCCAAGCATGATCGATGCCAAAAGCGCCTTCCCAAGCTGCGCAGATGGTATTGCTTTGTACGGAATTAAAGGCAAAACCAAAAGTTATCGAAATCAATACGGCAAATAATACGCCCATCCATCGTAACCCCAAACCATGTAGCATATAGTAAGCGGGACCGCCAATGAACGAGTCTTTCCCTTTTTCTTTATATAATTGAGCTAACGTAGACTCCACGAATGCGCTGGAAGAACCCAATAAAGCGATCAGCCACATCCAGAATACAGATCCGGGCCCGCCGATCGCTACGGCTGTCGCTACACCGGCTAGGTTTCCGGTCCCTACACGGCTGGCTAAAGATACGGCGAAGGCTTGGAAAGAGGAGATATGCTTTTCCCCTTTTTCTCCTTTCCCGGCAGAATCGCCTAATAATCGGATCATCTCGCCAATCATGCGGAATTGCACGAATCTACTTTTTATCGTAAACCATACGGCGCATCCCAATAACATGATAATAAGGATGTATGACCATAATATATCGTTGACTCCGTTGATCCAATTATTCAATAGCTCCATGATTTATAATCTGTTGTTTGGTTACAAAGATACGTATCTACGAAGCAAATTCATCGAAATATTATTTTTTTATCATTTTCTTGTAACGTTTTCCAAACGGCTGTCGTCTTATAGTTAGAAACAAATGATAAGCGGGAAAGGCCACCCTGCTATATTCGGAAAAAATACGATAAAAATGAAACGGATGATGATTTGGATCATACTGCTAGGTGGTATGGTACAGGGAGCTTTTGCTCAGAACTTGGAGATAAAGGGAATGGTGCGGGACGCTCGCAACAAAGAAATCTTGGAATTTGCAAATGTGGTATTGCAAACGATGGACTCTTCTTTTGTAGCGGGTACGACTACGGATATGAAGGGGCATTTTTTATTAAATAAGATTAAAAAAGGGAGTTATATTCTATCTGTCTCTAGTCTAGGCTTTAAGACGGAGTATATTTCCTTGGAAGGCTTGTCCAAGAATATTTCTTTGGGAGAAATATCCTTAAATGATGATGCGGTATCCTTAGACGGGGTGACGGTTAGCGCCTCTGCCCAGACGAGCCATGCCGATAAAAAAGTGATCTTCCCATCGGATCGCCAGATGAAGGCTTCGGGAAACGGTATGGATTTGTTGCAGCAGATGATGCTACCGAGAGTGCAGGTGGATTTGTTGAACAGTGAGATCAAGGCCACGGGAAATGGGGTAGTCCAAGCGCGTATCAATGGTGTGAAGGTGGAGCAGGATGAGATCAAGGCCTTGAATCCCTCGGATATCATCCGTATAGAATATCATGATAACCCGGGCTTGCGTTATGGCAATGCCGATATCGTGCTGGATTATATCGTTCGCCGGCCGGATACGGGAGGTAGTTTCGGTCTGGACATGGCGCAAGGTATCAATTCCATGTGGGGTGAACATAATGCTTGGGGAAAGATCAATCATAAGAACTCGGAATGGGGCGCTTCTTATCGGATCGGTCCTCGTGATTTCTATGGAATGAAACGGAATAACGAGGAAGAGTTCCATTTAGCGAATGGAACGACCTTGAACCGTGTGGAAATAGGCGAACCTTCGCGCGCTCGTTTGTTCATGCATAACCTGAATGTGAACTATAGCTATCAAAAGCCGGATAAGTATATGTTTAACGCCACGTTCCGCTACCGGAATAATCATCAACCGCATTGGGATTATCAAGGAGTCTTGATGAATAAGGCGAATCCGGAGGATAAAGTGGATATGATCGATCTATCGGGATCCGCTTATCAAGCTCCTGCGCTGGATTTATATTACCAACGGGATTTGAAGCATAACCAGACCTTGGTGTTTAACGTGGTAGGGACTTATAACCAAACGAAATCGACCCGTATCTATCAAGAGAGTAAACATGAACAATTGTTGACTGATGTGAATAATGTGGTGGATGGTGATAAATACTCGATTATCGGCGAGGCTATCTATGAGAAGAAATTAACGAATGGTAATCGGTTGAGCGGCGGTTTACGCCATAACCAATCTTTCTCGGATAACAGTTATATCAATGGGCATAACTATAAGACACATATGGAACAGATGGAGAGTTCCGTATATGCGGAATTCAAGGGAAAGGTGAAAAAACTGGATTACTCATTGGGTGTGACCGTGAATCGATCGTCTTATAGCCAACGGGGTGAGGATGCGGATTATGAACGTTATACGGTGAGTCCCCGGTTGACCTTGTTTTATGCTTTGCCCGGGGAATCTTCCATCCGTTTGAAATCAACGATGGGGAATGTGACTCCTTCTTTGGGTGAGCTGAGCGCTATCGACCAAGTGATCGATTCCTTGCAAATACAGCGGGGTAATCCTAACTTGAAGTCTTATATGAGTTATTATACGGAATTGAATTACGAGTTTCGCAAAGGTCTGTTTTACGTGAATGCCTTGGGCGCTTATGAGTATCAGCCGGACGCTATCATGGACGAGAAATATCTGGAAGGGAATAAGATCATCCAGACTTGGGATAATCAGAAAAACTGGCAACGGGTTGTCGCTTCCGTCAACTTGCGGGTCGGTCCGATCAAGGACATCTTGCAATTTTCAGTCAATGGTGGTATGAACCATTATATGAGTAACGGTAATACCTACACGCATCGATATACGAACTGGTGGTGCGATGCGAATGTTTCCGTTACTTGGAAGAATTGGTCACTCATGTATATGTTGATGACGAATTGGAACTGGTTTAAGGGCGAGACGATGAGTGGGGGTGAGAATATCCAAGGAATCCAGCTCGGTTATAGGCATAAAGACTTGATGGTTGGCTTGCGTGTCTTTAATCCGTTTACGGATAACTATAAGCAGGAGACCGAGAACTGGAACCAATACGCCTCTTTCCACCGTTCGAATTACATCAAGGAAAGTTCCCGTTTGTTTGTGGCGACGATTTCCTATAACTTCTCTTTCGGCCGTAAATTTAGCGCTGGTCAGAAGAAAGTGAATAATGCCGATAATGACTCGGGGGTAATGAGTACCGGTAAATAAGGGAATATTTTATATCTTTGAGGGAAAATAAAATGAGATATGAAAGCGATTAATCCGAATGAGATCAAAGACAACTTTATCGAGTTGATTGGTAAGGAGTGGATGCTGGTAAGCGCCGGTGATAAGGAGAAGTTTAATATGATGACTGCCAGTTGGGGCGGCGTGGGAGTGTTATGGAACCGTCCGGTGGTGTTTGCTTTTATTCGTCCGGAGCGTTATACCCGTGAGTTTATCGACGCTAAAAATGAGTTCACGATTACTTTCCTAGGACCGGAGCACCGGAAAGCCCATAGCATTTGTGGCTCTAAATCCGGCCGGGAGATTGATAAAGTGGCCGCTACGGGGTTGACACCGTTCTTTACGGAGGCTGGTAATCCTGTATTCGAGGAAGCTCGCCTTACGTTGGAATGTAAAGTGGTCTATAAGTCCGAGATCGAGGAGACTAAGTTTTTAGATCCTAGCGTTTTCCCTCGTTGGTATGATGAGAAGAACGGCAATGCGCATATCGTTTACATTGCCGAGATCGTAAATGCTTGGGAGAAGTAATCTCACCCAAGCAGTTCTTTCATCATTTGCTCCGTATGCGTGAGGAAATATTTAGTGAGCTGGTAATGCTCTGTTTCCTCATACGGGGTGATGTGTGCTCCGGTATCATCGATGGCATAAATGTCCGCGTTCGGATAAGCCATCAAGATCGGGGAGTGCGTGGAGATAATCAGTTGGCAACCGTTATTCACCAGTTCATGGATACGCACCAAAAGGGCCAGCTGCCGTTGTGGAGAGAGTGCGGCTTCCGGCTCGTCTAATATAAATAATGTATTGCGGCTGGCATAATTCAGGAAAGCGCTGAGAAAGCTCTCGCCGTGCGATTGCTCCAATAAACTCCTGCCACCGTAAGCTTTATAGGCGTAGATCTTGCTGTACTTACGTAATTCCAGTTGGGCTTGCCTATCCAATTCGGCCGCATGGTTAAAAAAGGATTCTGCCCGGAAGAAGAAATGCTTTTCCGGTTTTCGGGTCTCGATCAGCTTAATATGCTCGGGTAAGACATTGGCGTAAATCTTGTAGGCCTCGGTTCCGTCATAGAGCATACCCGGTTCTTCCTCATCCCTCTCCTCATATTTACTCATCATCGCTTCCAGCAGGGTGGATTTTCCCGCCCCGTTCTCTCCCACGAGGAAAGTAACCGGCTTGCGGAAAATGAATGATTCCGTAAAACGTACCGCCGGAGCTTTATAGGGATACTTTAGCTCCTCGGGATTGCCGGCTACCAAGTCCGGGTCCAGTAATTTTACTTGCTTCAGATAGATCATACAGAATATGTTTTGTTACAAACATAGTGAAAATATCAATGGAATGAAAGATAATATCGTAATCGTTGTTGTTCGTGCTCCGGAAACTCTTCCAATAGGGATAAATCCTCCCAACCTTGTAATTTCCCTTTTTTCCGGATCATTTTTTCGATGATCCTAGCTTGTTTATAACTGACATATGGGTGACTGGCCAGTTCTTTAGCTGACAGTTGGTTGACAAATAGATGACTAATAACTGACGGGTCCACGGAAAACCACGATTTCATCGCTTCATAGCGATCCTCGTCAATACCATATACTTCTCCTAGTTGTTCCACGGAATAAAATCCTCCTAGTAAGTCCCTGTATTTAATGATCCGCTTGGCAAAAACGCTACCAATTCCCGGAACCATTTTAAGGGCGGTGGTATCAGCCGAGTTTAATTCGACAACCGTTCCTTGCGGCCATTTTTCTGCTTGGGGATAAGAGGGAAAATGGGGCTTTGATTCCTTTCGGATGCGTTTGGATTTCCATTCGGAAGGGATTTTAGTTTCGTTCGAATGGGATTCTTTTTCTTTCCGAATGGAATTTGAAGGTGTTTTATTCGAATAGATCCGTGAGGAATCTTGTTTGATTCCGGTGTTTACCAATGGAACTGTTTGAAATTGGGAACGGTAGAAATCCGTCCCGATAATTGCGATCCATGCCATCGCTATTAAGGAAAGGAGTAGGGTAAGAGCCTGCCTTTCCCCCTTGGAGAAATAAAGTAAATCACGCCATTTCATAGTCTTATGTTTTGATTTGTGGAACTTCCACCGACAAAGGTAGAAGTTCCGTTTCTATTGACAAGGAATTCTCGGTATTATTTACCGGTAATCCATTTCAAGATCCCTAATTCGTTCAAGAATACGATACCGATGGCGATTGGGGCCACGTATTTCATAAAGAATACGTAAGCGCCGAAAAGACGGAACTTAAGAGTCCCCTCATTGGTCAACTCGGCTTTCAATACTTTTTTATCGACACGTGTACCTACGAAAATACAAGTGAGCATACCTCCCAGCGGTAGCATGATCTTGGCGGTCAGGTAATCCAGTGCGTCGAAAAAGGCCAAGCCTCCAATCGTGAATCCTTTCATCACCCCGAATGAGAGAGAACTGAAAATTCCTAAGAAAAATACCCCTAAGGAAACGATTAAAGCCGCTTTCTTGCGTGTCATGTGGAACTCCTCAAGAACGTAGGCCGTAGCTACCTCATGTAAAGAGATCGTGGAAGTCAGTGCCGCCATCGCTAGCAAGATATAAAAAATACAGGACCACAAGCCACTCAGCGGTAATTGTCCAAATACGTTCGGCAACGTGATAAACACGAGTTCCGCACCAGCGGAAGGGGTGATGCCGAAACTGAATACCGCCGGGAATATCATGATACCGGCCAATACGGCGACAAGCGTATTAATGATTGTCACCTGCCAAGCGGTGGCCTGCATATTCGTATCTTTCCCGAAGTAAGAGGAGTAAGTGATCAAGCAGCCCATACCCAAACTCAAAGAGAAGAAAGCCTGTCCTAGTGCGCTCAAGACCACTGAGGAAGTCAATTTGCTAAAGTCTGGCTTGAAAAGGAAAAGCAATCCGGCCTCAGCGTTCGGTAAGGTCACGGAACGTACGCACATGATCAGCAAGATCAAGAATAAAAGCGGCATCATGATCTTAGAGGCCCGTTCGATACCTTTTTCTACACCCGAGACAATCACGAAGTGAGTCAACCCGATAAAAGCGCCCATCCAAAAGATCGGACGGAAGACATTGGAAGCGAAATCCTGAAAATCGGCCGTATAGTCTATATCCGGCTGTCCATACAAACGGCCACTTAGCGTTTGCCAAACATATTCAAGCGTCCAACCGGAGACGACCGAGTAATAACTTAAGATCAAAAATGCGGCCAAGATACCGTTGTACCCAATCCAGCACCATTTTGTACCGGGAGCCATTTTCTTGAAAGAACCCACCGTATTGCTGCGGGAATGCCGGCCGATGAAAAACTCGGTTATCATTACCGGAATGCCCAAGAATATCATGAAAAGTATGTAGACCAGTAGGAAGGCCGCACCTCCGTTCGCTCCCAGCATATACGGGAAGCGCCATACGCTTCCCAATCCGACGGCGCATCCTACGGTAGCTAGTACTACGCCCAATTTACTACCGAATGTGACTCGATTGTTTGCCATATTATTTATTGTTGCTTTTATGCTTTTAATTGTTACCTATTTTCTTATTTTCGGGAGCAAAAGTAATAATTTGAATTAATTTGTTCGTGTAAAGTATAAATAATTTAGTGAAAGGAGTATGAAACGAGGACGTAAGAAAAAGTTAGCAATCTCATTGATGGATTATATGGGAAAACGAAGAGACATGAAACGGCAGTTAAAGAAAGAAGGGACAGCTGAGTTGTATGAGGTGGCCGTAAGGCATTTTTTAAGATTCGTGAAGAACCCGGGGTTCTGTTTGGCCGATTTGAATCGTGCGTTGGTGATAGATTTCATCACGTATCTTCAGGGAAAAGGATTAGCTACTAATACGGTAAATACGTATATCAGTAGTTTGCGGGCGCTTTATAATATGGCTTGCCAAGAGGCGTTGATTCCTGCGTCATATTATCCGTTTGAGAATTTGAAACTCCGGCGTGCGATGACGGCGAGGCGTGCGATTCCCGCATCTTTGTTCCAGCAAATCGCTCAGATCAAGGTGGTGGATGACCCGCAAGTGGAATTATCGATAGATCTTTCCTTATTCAGTTTTATGGCTTGCGGGATGCCTTTTGTGGATATAGCGTACTTGACGAGGCAGAATATCCGGGGGAATGAGTTGGTATATCACCGTCATAAGACAGGACGTATGATCCGGTTGGAGATAACCAGTAGTATGTTGCAATTGATCCGGAAATACGCGGATCGGCAGCGAGCGACCGGATCGTCGTATTTGTTCCCGATTCTTCCGCCCGGGAATCCGGACCATTTGAGGTATAAGCGTAGCTTGGCTCGGCATAATGCCCGGCTGAAACGGATTGGGCAAACTTTACGGTTACCGAATCCGTTTACGTCGTATGTTGTTCGCCATAGCTGGGCATCAGAAGCTTTACGTTGCGATATGCCGATGGCCTTGATCAGCCAGGCGTTGGGGCACTCGTCGGAGAAAACGACTCGTTTTTATCTGGAAGAATTGGATATATCACGTTTGGCTCATGCGAACATGAAGGTGATAGGCTCTGTAAATCGGATTTTTCCTCCCTATTAGTTCACAAAAATACATAATAAATATTTTATTATCACAACTTTTCTGCATTAAAATTGTCAAGTTCTTTTCACCAAATAAGGAATTTAGGGGAAGCTATGTCTTTAAAATGAACCATATTCACCTTCATTGATTCACTCTCTCAACTAAAGAGGAATTTCTATACTCTACAAATTCCTCCTGAATATCAAAAACAAATAATACAATAAGCTCGTTTGGATAGGCCTATATGTAAGCCATTGATTGGTAGCTGTATAGAAACACCATAATATTTATTGGATTTCATGTACGTGTTTTCCAAAAAACATGTACGTCTTTTCAGGAAAACATGTACATGTTTTTCTGAAACGTTCCGTGTGGTTTATTGATATACTATATAAACGACAATAAGATGTTGTTTAACGCTTATTCTCCTCTAACGTTTTTGAAACGCTAAACCTTATTCCATAAATAAGTCCACGGGCCATTCTTGCTGTTAGTTGATTTTAGGAAGTTGGGTCTTGAGGGGCAGAAGGGTGAAAAGATATAAGATTAACAACCATAATGAATAAGAAAGAATGAAGAAGACGATTTTCATGCTATTCTTGTTGGCAGTCCCGTTTCTTTCGAGAGCGCAGGGGGTGCCGGTCGAAGGGAAAGGCTCCATGATTGGGATCAAGAGCAATATTCCTTATTGGGCTACTGCCACGTTTAATTTGGGGGCTGAAGTTTATCTCGCCCGTCATTGGACACTTGAGTTGGAGGCAGGCTTGAATCCGTTCAGCGGCAAGAACGATGATGGGAGTTATGGCCGCTCACTGAAGCATTTGCGTCTGCACCCGGAGTTGAGGTATTGGTTTTGCGAGACGTTTAACGGCCATTTCCTCGGCGTGCATACTCCGTACCTATTATATAATGTAGCCGATATCAAATGGCTGGGTACAGAGGGCGAGCGTCACCAGGGATGGGGCGCGGGAGCCGGTATCAGTTATGGATACTCGTGGCTGCTGTCTCGCCATTGGAACTTGGAGGCCACGGTGGGCGTGGGCTATCTGTACTTGAAGTCGGACAAGTATCCCTGCGCAAATTGCGGCCGCAAGCAAGAAGGGATCAAGAAGCATTACTTCGGGCCTACGCAGGCGGCGATCAATCTCATTTACCAATTTTAAATCGATGGAGGACTGAAAAATGAAGAATCTACAAGGATGGATGATACTTGGGATCGCTTGTTTGGCCGGTTGTGTGGGTACTACGATTCCCGTACAGGCGCAGCAGACGGCTACCGCCATCGTCGTGAAGGAGCGGTTGGTGGAGCATGTGGGCGATCGCTTGATAATTGATATGAAACTAGCGTTGGACGAGTTGTCGCTACCGGCCAACCGGAGTTTGGTCTGTACGCCGCTGATCGAGCGGGGCGATAGCGTAAGGGCTTTGCCTCCCGTGATCGTGAACGGGCGTAACCGCCAGATCCAGTACGACCGGTCCGGGCGCGACGCGGCAGCGAACGGGGAGTTTGTCTTACGCCGTTACAATGGGAAGGAGCAGACGTTCGATTACCATGTCTCCATTCCTTTCGCCAAGTGGATGGAGCGTTCGGAGGTGTCGCTGGTAGCCGATTTTTGCGGTTGCGGCTGGGAGGCGTTGAGTAATGACAAGTCGCCGCTTTTCCCGATCCGGATCGCGGAGCCTGTGGTATTGCGGCCGCTTTTGGCCTACGTCACGCCGGAGGCGGAACGTGTGAAAGAGCGTGTGAAGGAAGGAAGCGCCTTCCTCGACTTCCCGGTAAACCGCACGGAGATATATCCCGAGTATCGCGACAATCCCTCGGAGTTACGCAAGATCCTCGAGACCGTGTCATCGGTGAAGGAGGATCCTTACGCTACCATCACGGAGGTATATATCAAGGGTTTCGCGTCGCCGGAAGGTACCTATAAGCATAACACTTATTTGGCCGAGCATCGCGCCAAGGCGTTGATCGAATATGTGAAGGGTCTTTACCACTTCGAGCAGGCCCGTTTCACGGTGGATTTCGAGCCGGAGGACTGGGCCGGATTGGAGAAACGGGTGGAGAACTCCTCGCTTGCGGACAAGGAGGAGCTGCTGGCCATCATCCGTGCGGACGAACCGAAGGATTACGACCGCCGCGAGGCGAAGCTGAAGGCGTTGAACGGGGGGGCCTCGTATCGGGTGCTCTTGCGCGATATTTATCCAGCCTTGCGCCATTCGGATTACGCGGTGCGCTACACGATCCGTTCGTTTACGGTAGAAGAGGCCCGTGAGTTGATCTATTCGGACCCTAGGCAGTTGAGTCTAAACGAGATGTTCCGGGTGGCGCAGACGATGGAACCGGGTAGCGACGCTTACCGCGAGGTGTTCGAGATTGCCGTGCGCATGTATCCGGACGATCCGGTATCGAACCTGAACGCCGCCCTTACGGCGATCGACGCGGGTCGCCTGGAATCGGCCCACCGTTATCTGGCGAAGACTTCCGATTCCGCGGAGCGTACCTTGGCGGAGGCGGCCATCGCCATGCTGGAGAACCGCTTGGACGAGGCGGAGGCTCTGCTGGGTAAGTTGTCCGACGATCCTTCCGTAGCCTCGCAGGTTGAGGAGAACTTGAGGCAGATCGCCGCGAAGCGGGAGGAACTGGCTGATTGATGACGAGAGTCGTGATCGTAGGATGATAATAATGAGTGTCAAATATAAAAACGGATGAGAAACATGAAAAAGAATTATTTATTAAGTGCGGCTGCCGCTTTCTTGCTGGCGGTTACGGGTTGCTCCGATGATATCGAAAACGGAGGCAATTCCGGTGGTGAGGGCGATAGCGGCAAAGTCTATATCCTCAAATCCGCAACTAAGCTCTTCAGCGTCCTTCTTGCGTCTAAACGTCCTCTCATCACTGAATTAGCAGATAAATTGAGGCTGAAATACCCACTTCTGCCCACAATATCCCCTTGCCCC